>JAYVCO010000300.1:0-22942 GCA_043749935.1 Planctomycetia bacterium | reverse complement strand
CAAGGTCAGCTCGATCACAATCTGGTTACGGCCGACCGCATGATCTATTTCTCAGAGCAACCTGGAACGGATGAAGTGCCGCCATTCGACCTGGCCGATACCGGCTTCGGGCCGAACTTTGGAGCTATTGGCTTCAACGGCACACTCACGGAAGTCGGGCCCGAGAATCACAATGGTTTCGACTGGTTCCCCGGCGGCAACATCTACCATGGAATTAGCGATGTACCCGAACCTGGCACGTTGACGTTGCTGGGCATCGGTGCTTTGGCTATGGTCGGCTGTGCTTGGCGCCGTCGCAAGCAGGTCGCTTGATATAAACCAATACAGCATCAACTTAGACGGATTGACGGCAACGAAACAAACTGCCGTCAATCCGTCTTTTCGTTGAATCGCGTACTCGCACTGGCCTCCTTCGATTTCGTCGGTTTGGCTGCTTGGGGCTGGCGGCAGAAGCGGTGCTTGTCGGGGCGACTCAGGTCATCGCTAGAAAATACGAGCCGTCTGCCGAGGCAACTTTTTTCAGTCACCCAAACGCCTCAGTTGTCTCCGCGGGGCCGAGCACCGTTAGCCACTTTGAAAAGGCGCACTCGCTCCTTGGGGACGCCTGTCCAGAAACTTTGGTCAAAAAACGTTTCCTGCGCGTTGAAGGTGCGCTTGATACCTCCGGAGACGAGAATGTGGCTGCCGTCGGGCGAAAAGATTGCCCGGGTGGCAAAGCCCTCTCCGGTAACGCGGTCGAGCTCGACGCCTTGCTCGGCGTCCCACAGGCGGACGCTGCCATCGAAACTGGCCGAGACGAGATACTTTCCGTCCGGGGAGTAGTCGAGACCAAAGACGGCATAACTGTGTCCTTTCAATTCACGCAACTGCCGACCAGTGGCGACGTCCCATTCGTAGATCGGATTATCATCTCGCGGCTCAAAGTTGAGGTGCAATAACGGGCTCACCGGGTCGCCGCCCACTCCCGTCGCCACGCGTCGCCCATCAGGGGAAATGGCCAAAGCATAGGGAACCGCGGCGTGATCGATCTCTCGCGCGAGCTTGCCCGTTGCAGTGTCCCACAATCGCAGTTTCTTATCGGCGCAATTGACTGCCAGCAGGCGTCCATCGAGGGTCCATTTCAGCGAGGCGAGTTGATCGGGATGGTGCATGCGAAATTGCTCGTCGCCCGACTCGACGTTGAAAATGCAAGCGTCCTTGTCCTCGCCGGTGGTCGCTAGCTTGGCGCCGTCGGGTGAGAACTCTAGCGAGACGACTTGCCTGCCTTGCACCATCTCGCGGATCACCGAACCGTCTGCCAGATCGATGTACTGCACGGTTGTGCCTTGCGACAAAGCACAAGCCGCACGGCGCCCATCGGGAGAAGTGGCCACGGACCAGGCGCGGATCGGAAACGACCGTCCTCGATCGCTGGCGATGTCCCACAACTCGATGCGACGATTGGTCAGGCCGCCTCCCAAAAGCGCCGAGCGCCCATCGGGTAGAAAGGTAATGTTATAGGTCTCGCCCCCCGGATCGTGATTGCGCACCAGCTCCAGCCAGGCCTGGCGCCCCTGCACGGCCACCGCGGACTGAACACCGGTCTTGCGCGAGCTGGCAAAGGCTAGGTATTTGCCGTCGGGCGACCAGGCGGCTTCGCGATTATCTCCTTCTTGCCCTGCAATCAACTCGGCGGCTTTCTCTCCATCGGCCGACAACAAAAACAACTGCTGGCGCTCGCTCTTGTCGTCCCGGATGCTGACGGCCAGTAGGTTTTCGCGCGGCGACCAGGCCACGCTCTGAAGATTGCCGCGCAGCCGCGTGGTGATTTTCTTGTCCGGCGCGTCGACACTCACGAATACCAACTCGCGTCCGCCGTTACGCTCGATGATGGCGGCCAGCCGCTTGCCGTCGGGCGACCAATCGAATCCGAGCGTCGCGTCAATTTTTTGGCCGCTCTCGAATACGGCGCGCGGCTTGGTTTCGATCATGTCAAAAATTCGCAGCGACGTGCCGGCCAGGACGATCTGGCTGCCATCGGGCGACCAACGTGGCGCAAGTCCTTCGACCAGCCGCACGCGTCCCTTGCCATCAACATTTTCGACCCACACGTCGGCCGCGACCTTCGGGCCAGTCCCAGCGAATTCCTGAAACGCCAATTGCTTGTCGTCGGGCGACCAGCTCGGCATGGCCCCTTCGCCCAGGTCGAGCAAGTTCTTGCCGTCCGCGTCGATCGTGAACAAGCGAGATTTACCACTCTCTCTGGCATCGAAGGCCAATCGCTTACCATCGTGCGACCAGCGCGGATTGCCCAGCCATTTGAAATCCTTCAGGCTGACCACCTGCCGCACGATCGTGCCGTCTCGCTGCATGACGAAGATGGCTCGCGGATCATCCTCCGCTGCTTTCGCAGCGCTCATTGAAAACAAGATGACCGCCAGCAGGCCGACCAGGCCAATGCCCAGCGTGCCGCGACGATAATCGATGGACGCTATGACTTGAATTGCTTGCATCGAAATGCCCTTTCTCGCCCAAGTGGCGGACCGTGGTAACCCTTCAACTCGAACTCAGGTTATCCCCCGCTCATGGCCGACGCAAGAAATCTCGTTCCATCCGATGCGTGGAATAGTGCTCTACGGCTGTTCGTTCCCGCAAGTCGCCACGACTGCGAATCACCCCGCTGCATGCTCGGCCGCGTCGGGTGCTCACGCTTGGGACGTTTGCATGGAATCGCTGCGCGGCGGGCGTACAGCCAGGGCTAGCGCCATCGCCAGCAAGCAGCCTCCCGCCGCGGGCCAAAAAGCCCAGCGGTAGGATTGCAACACGTCCCACACGTTGCCGGCCAGCATTGGCCCGACGACACCCCCGACGCCGTAGGCCGTGAACATCAGCCCGTAGTTGGCTCCAAGATGGCGGGTGCCATAATACTCGGCTGTCAGCAGTGGAAATAGCGCCAGGTTGCCGCCGAATTGGAAGCCCACCCAGCAGGCGGCTATTTCAAGCGTCCAGACCTCCGAGCCGAGTTCTACCAGGCCTAGCACCATCAGGGCTTGCAGCAGCGAGATCAATACCAGCGTGCGGCGCGCGCCGAACCACTGCGAGACTGAACCCCACACGATGCGCCCCAGGGCATTGAACAGCGCCAATAGTCCCAGCGCGCCCTCGGCCTCGACGTCGGAGAGCCGGCCTTCGCGAATGCCGAAATCCTTTAGCGAGCCGATCACCATCAGGCCACAACCCGACGCGAACATGAACGCCAGCCACAGCATCCAAAAGGATCGCGTGCGTACGGTTTGTCCCTGAGCGAAGTCGGGCGCGGGCGACGCCACTTGGCGCGTGATGGTTGGCGAAGTCCAACCGACTGGCTGCCAGCCGGCGGGAGGATTGCGCAACAGCGACGCGCCAAGGGTGACGACGACGGCAAAGATCGCGGCGTCGATAAGAAACGTACCCGAGACGCCTACGGCGTTGAGCAGTCCGCCCCAATTACCGGCAAGCTTGATGAACAAGAAGGCTCCGCCACCGAAACCCGCCACCGCCAGGCCGGCGATAGTTCCCTTCAAGTCCGGGAACCATTTGACGCAGGCGGCGATCGGACAGACATATCCCAAGCCAATGCCGGCGCCGCCAATGACGCCGACGCCTAGTAACACCGCGGGAAAGCTGGGACCGGCCAGCCCGGCGATGGCATAGCCCACTGCCAACACCAACCCGCCCGTAGTCGCAACGACGCGTGGTCCGACGCGATCCTGCCAGCGTCCGGCGAGAATCATGATCAGTGCAAAGACCATGAGGCCGGTCGAGAAAACGGCCTGCGACTGCGTGCCGCTATAGCCGTAGTAATGTTTGGACCACACTTCTTCGGTCACCTGCATGCGCTGGGGCACAACGTCGGTCAGGAAGCGATCTAACTCGGCCTTCGCCGAGTCGCGTTGCGACTGATGTGCTTCGGCCAATTGCTTTTTCAGCAGCTTGTATTCGGCGACCAGTTTGGCCTGCTCGGCTGGGTCGACGCCGAGCAGCTTCGGCGAGAGCGTGACGGTGAGCTCCGAGCGGCTGGCCTTGAGCGCGGGTACGAACACGCCCCAGCCATAGATCGCACCCAGGCACGGCTGCATCAACAGGGCACCAAGTAGCACCAGCCAGCGACGGCGATTCATGAATGCTCTCCTCGGTCAATCGGTTCAGCGCCAAATCGCCACCTGGTGCCGAGCTGGCTCACGTCAAATGCGTCGCGGCACAATTATCGTTCGTGAGCCGCATTGCTGTAAACGGCAAGAATTGGAAGCCCAAGCAGCCAAATCAAGGAAAGCGCGCGATACTAACGTGCATCAAAAAGAAACGACCCGCCATCGAGACGGGTCGCAAAAATGGGCGATACAAGACTCGAACTTGTGACCCCTAGCTTGTCGAAGACTCCAAAAGCGCTGGACTTTCGACACCAAAACCGCTTGATTTCAGGAGAAGTTAGCCAGAAATCAGGCTAGAGACAACTGCCGCAAACGCCGGCATTCACCTGCAAATAACCTGAAGAAAATGCGGAACTTCTGCATTAACTCCAACGGATTGCCGTCCGTTTGGGCCGTCGCCAAATGGCAACGCGGATGCCTCTTGGCAACATGAATCGGTCGGAAGGCAATTTGCCGAAACAAAAAAAGCCGTCGCCTCGCCACACCCGCTTTTTTAGAGTTGGTTAATTCATCCGGTACCAACTGGGCCTCATTTACGGGCGTTCTGCCACGGACGTTTGTTCGCCGGCCCGCTGGCTCATTTTGGAGCCTGTGGCAAAGCTTGAAGGCATCCGACAGCCATGTTGCAAAAAGCGTGCGCGCAGGCATTGACCGCTGGGCGTCGCGAAAAACTGATTTCTTGTTGTATCGCAGGGGCTGATCTGCACTTACGCCTCGTAGTAGAACAAAATGAAGTGGCGACTGGGCAACCGGCAAGGCAATTGCTATAGGAACGCTTCGACGCTTCTCACTTCTCCCAACGAGCTTTCCATCATGTCTTCTTTCATCTCTCGCTTGATGGCTGCTCTTAAGCGTTGGTTCGCGGCGCGATCGCAAGATGATTATGGGGCGAAGCGCAAGTCTGCCGCCTCCCGACGCCTTGAATACGACGCCTATATTCGGAACAACGCTCGCGACGATCGCTCGTAGCACGTGCGGTCATATCAATCGCAGCGACGATTCCGCTCTCGCGCGTTTCTGGCCAGTTCTTGCGCTCGATCACGTGTAATCGTTGCCACTGATGGAATCGCACTTGTGCATTTCCGTCGTGCAAAAAGCGACCAGTGTCTGAATATTCGTCTCATTCCCTCCGATGCACTGTCCCACGCGGTGGCCAGGTTCTTACTTGCTTCCCCGAGGCAAACGGGTCGATTCTCGGTGAAAACACGACGGTCTTCACGTGCTAGGGTTGTCTAGCTGTGAATTCATCCCGTAAATCCGTGGTTTCCATTGTTAACCGTTACGCCGGCTCGAGTCTCGCATGGCATCCACGAAGCTCCTTAGTCGCCGCGAGTTCGGCGCAGTCGCCGTCTGCGGCAGCGCGACATTGTGCTCCTGGTGTTTGCCGCAATCCAGCAGTGCGCCACTTCCTACAGGACGAATTGCGATGCGGGGTGGAGTGTCATTGGCCGGCGCCGAGTTTGGCGCTGAAAATCCGACATTCTCCAACGCGAATCCGGGAAGTTACGGCCTGGACTACATATACCCGGACCGACAAACCGTCGAATACTTTGCCCTTTGTGGACTAGGCCTGGTGCGGATCCCGTTTCGCTGGGAGCGACTGCAGCCAACCCTGGGCCAACCACTGGATCGTGCTGAGCTCGGACGGATTCGCCAGGTGGTTACCTGGGCCGCGGACTGCGGGGCTCTCGTAGTACTCGACACGCACAACTACGGTCGCTACCGGCTGTCGCTATTCGGCCGACCACGTAGCGCAGTGATTGACGAGAAGATCAACGGCACGATCGCCGTGTCGCGGCAGCATTTTGCAGATTACTGGCGCCGCATTGGCGAAGCATTCGCGAACAACAGCGCGGTCCTTGGCCTGGGGCTGATGAATGAACCGCACGACATGGGTCAGTCCGATTGGAAGGTGATTTCTCAGACGGCCGTCGACGCCATTCGAACGGTGAATCGCGAGCCCTATGTGGTCGTGGCGGGAGGTGGTTGGTCGAACGCCCAGCGGTTCCCGGAGATCAACGGTCCGAAGGCCTGGATCGACGATCCCGCCAATCGAGTTTTATACGAAGCGCATTGCTATTTTGACGCCGACGCCAGCGGCAAATACCGTCACAGCTACGCTGAAGAACTGCGTGAAGATCCTCAGTTGCCGCAGCGAGGCGCGAAGCGAGTCAAAGTATTTCTCGACTGGTGCCGACGCAATCGAGTCGCAGGCTTCCTGGGCGAATTCGGCATTCCCGGCGATAGCGCAGGCTGGCGGGAAGTTCTCGGCAACACTTTGGAATCGCTGCAGAGCACAAACACGCTCGCCTGTTATTGGGCCGCCGGCGAATGGTGGAACGATTACCCGTTGTCAGTTCAGCCGCGAGGCGACAATTGGCAGCCTGCTCCTCAACTCGATGTTTTGCGACGTTGGCTGGTGCCGAATTCTCGGCCCTGAACCGCCGCCGCTTCGAGCCAAACCCTACGGAAGACTATTCGCTATGACCGGTTCACCGCAAAGTCAACTCAAACGCCGCCTGGCAATGTGCGTGGCCACGATCATGACGGTCGTGTATCTGGTCGTCCGTGGACTGTTTACCTTGAACCTGTCCAGTCCCCTCGCCGTGGCCATTTCGCTGATGTTGTTTGTCGCGGAGTGCTATAGCGGTGTCCTGTTGTTTTTTTTCTTCTTTCAAATTTGGGACGTACAAAACCCCGCGCCAGTGCCTGCACAACTCGGCCGCACGGTGGACGTCCTGATTACGACGTACAACGAGGATACTCAACTACTGAGAGGCACGATTTCCGCGGCGCTGAAAATCGACTATCCGCATCGCACCTACGTTCTTGACGATGGCCAACGCGCGGAAGTGAAGACGCTCTGCGAGCAGTTGGGGGCTGAATACATCACGCGCCCGACAAACCTACATGCCAAAGCGGGCAATTTGAACCATGCTCTGGAGATGACCGACGGTGAGTTAGTGGCCATCTTCGACGCCGACCACGTTGCCGAACGACATTTTATCGACCGACTCGTCGGATACTTTGCCGACGAAAAGATGGGCTTCGTACAAACTCCCCACGCTTTCTACAATTTCGACGCCTTCCAGGGCGTGCTTAACTACGAGCGAGGAGTCTACTGGGAAGAAGGCATGCTGTTCTACAACGTGACGCAGCCCGGAAAAAATCGCTGGAACGCCGTCTCCTTTTGCGGTAGCGCCGCGATGTTCCGTCGCAAGGCCCTCGAGGACGTGGGGCTCGTCGCGACCGAATCGATCACGGAAGACATGCTCACCGGATTGCGCATGCACGCCAAGGGCTGGAAAAGTTTGTTCGTCAACGAACGGCTGGTGGCCGCGATGGCCGCGGAGGATATCTCCAGCTTCAACACACAGCGATTGCGTTGGGGCGAGGGAAACCTGGGCATCTTTGCCATCGATAATCCCTTGACGATGAAGGGATTGAGCTGGCCCCAGCGAATTTGCTACCTGGGCTCCATGCTGTCGTGGACGACGGGAGTGCAGAAACTGCTGATCTATTGCACGCCGATGGTGATGCTGCTGACCGATGTCGCGCCAGTCAACAAGATGACGTGGCAACTTGCGCTGCTCATTAGCCTGTACCTGGCAGCCGTTTGGACGGGGGTCAAAGTTGCCAGCAACGGATATGGTTGGCTTTTGGCGATCGAGCTGACCCAAATGGTCTGCTTCTGGACACAGGTCAGGTCGACCTGGCGAGCCATCTTCAAGCGCAAAAAGGCCAAATTCGTCGTCACTTCGAAACGGGGCGGGCAATCGAACGGCATCCTCAGGCACATCGCGCCACAAATCATCTACATCGCCGGTAGCGCGATCGCCATCATGTGGGCACTGGTCCGCTACCGCCTGAATCTATCCAACGACCTCATCGGCCTGACAGTCGGTTCGGCATTGTTGATCATCAACGGATACATGGCATGGGTCGTGATCCAGCGAGCCCTCCGCTCGACGGATCGCCGCTCCTCGTGGCGACATTCGATTGCACTCCACGTCGACTATTGCGGAATCACAGATCGTGGCGCAACAATCCATGGCCAATGCGTAACTCGCGATATCAACGAAACAGGGCTCGGCCTGGTGGCATTCGACCGGCTGCCGGACAACGTCGAGCTCGACTTGACGATCTCCGCGGCGGATCAAGCCGTGACGTGCCGCGGAGTGGTTCGATCGCAAATCGCGGCAGTTCGGCGCCCAACACGGGGTGGTTCTGACGCGCAAGCTTTCGTTTACGGAGTCGAATTCACTGACCCCGACAAAGATCAGTTGGACGCGCTCTGGTGGATGGGCGCACAGTTCGCCGTCGGTCTGCACTATGAGCGGTTTACCGGTGGCCAATTCGGGCTGGGTTCCGTGAAAACCCTCAAGCTGACGTCGCACAAGGACGAATGGGCCCTCGAACTGCCGGTCACGTTCATGTTCGAAGAGAATCGGACCGTGGTCGCCGTGAGCGAAACCATCGGGCGCGACACGATGACCGTGTTGTTATCCAACGACATCTCGACGGCGAGGCCAATTCGACTGGAAATGGCAACGCCATTCGGCTGCGTTGGCGCTTGGGCCGAACTCGTGGATTCCAAGTCGCGCACGGTGGCAGGTAGCACCGTGCAAGAAGCCCGATTCCGGTTTGGTGACCTATCGGCCGAATCGCGCGCCGCGCTGCAGGCGACTCTGGAAACACGTGGCTCGAAAGAGCTGGCCTCGGTAGTTCGCTCAATGCCTCAGCGACGTCCACCCGAATCTCTACGCCCAGCTGCGGTCGTGATGGGCACTACTGCAATAGCGGCGGCGCTCGTCGTCAGCTGCGTGTTGTTCTTCAAGCAGGACGACGTCGCGCTCGCCCGAGCTGAGGCGGGCCGTCACGTTACGCAGAGCCAGCTTGATCGACTTGCGGAAATGGTCCGACGGGTAAACTTTGGCACAGATGCCGACGAGGCCCGTGTCTTGCGATTACGCGCTGTCATGCTTTCGCTAGGCCGCAAGGCGGACGTGACCAGTATTGACGAGGCTCTTGCAAACAGCGACCCCCAAACGATTGAAGGTCAGTGCCTCAAGGCCGAGAGCCTGCAAAACCTCCATCGCGAAAAAGAAGCCGAGATCATCTATCGACAGTTGCTCGCGAAACTCGATCAATTCTACGACGATCACTGCAGGTGGGATTTGGTCTTCTCCGCCGCGCGCAATGCAGCGAATCTCGGCGAACTTCCAGAGGCCATAAGACGGTACAAGGATCTGGAAAAGTACGGTATCTTGAGCGACGCGGCGCGGATCGAGTTTGCAGGCGTGCTATTTCAAGCCGGGCAAGCCGACGCGGCGGCACAACTGCTCGAACAAAACTCGCCGACCTTGCACGACTTGCGGCTTTTGGGATCAATCTATTCGTCAGGTAGCCAATTTTCCAAAGCGATCGACGTTTACAACCGCTTGTTGGCTATTCAACCAGACGACCCGTTGGCCTTGCGCGGATTGGCCGACAATTCGTGCGGGTCACACGACTTCGCGAGTGCCGCCAAGATCTATCGCCAACTACTGAGTCAGGCACCAGACAACGAGGAAGTGCGAGAACGATTGGCTGAAGTTCTTCTGTTCGACCAACAATACGAGGCATCGGTCCAGTCCTATGCGACCCTGCTCGATCGCTTTCCCGAGCGCAGTGACCTTTGGAACGGTTTTCTAATGGCTGCCGCCGGAAGCCCTTCGCTTCGCGAGTCCGACCAGGCAACGCTGGAACGGATTTACCACCAGCGTGAGCGTAGAAATGATAAAGCGTTTTTGGAAAACCTCTTGAACGCGGTCGCCAAGCACGGTACGCCGGAAGAGGCCGTGGCGCTGTTGCAAACGCTTTTGGAGCGGGAGCCTGGCGACGCGGATTTACGACTGCGAATGGCCGACACGCTTTACAAGTTGGAACGGTTCGACGAGGCGGACGTTCAATATCGCTGGTTGCTCGCGAATTCATCGCCCCAGGCTGCAATGAAGGCCCCGCTCACCGCGCCCATCGATTCCGGGCAGTAAGACCGCGGCGCCAAGCCATACTACGAGCCGCTCCCGGGCAACATGCTACCAAAGCCGCCAGACACCATAAGCGGTCACGCCAACTGCGTTGTAGACTTGGTTCGGGCTGCGGATGAGATTGAAGTCCACGGTCCAGGTCAACGACTCCGTAATATCTCGCTGCCAGCGACCATTGGCTACATAGTATCCTACCCCGTTGGAGTCAACAGCCGCGCCGTTGAACAGCGAATAGTAATGTTCGTTCGCTCCTTTGAACTTGTCGCAGCTAAGCCAGTGCTTCCACTCCAAACCAGCGGTCGCGAACGAATAGCCTGAAGGCGACCAATAAGGATGGATCGTGCCAACGAGCGAGCCAGGGATCGGACCAAAGACGGTCTGCTGGGCAAAGGTGTAGAAATTGTAATCGATCAATCCGCGCAGCTGTTTGCGTCCTTCCAAGAGAATATGTGAGGAATTCAAGTTGGCCCAGTTGACCCAGTTGTTGTCGGAGAAGTTGGCTAGCCGATAATACCCGGCGAGCGTCCACAATCGCTGTGGACGGTAGATGGCGTCGACCTGAATTCCGGTGGTGTAAATGTCCTGACGGATCGCTTCGCCGCAGACGTAATAGTTCTTGAGAAATCCAGAGAACCGGACTTCGAAGTCATCCCTCTTCATCAGGTCGAGGCCGGCCGTGAAGGTCGGTCGGGTCTTGAGCCCGTATTGGTATTTTTCGACGGCGACTTCGGCGAACACCAAGGAGTCGGTCGCATATTTCCGTTGCCAGCGAAAAAACGGAATCTCACCAAAGTCGGCCCGGTCATCGGTCGGCTGCAGCAAGCGTTCGCGGTAACCCCACTCAAAGAATTCGTTCTCGTCGCCCAGTGGCCGCCGCGACGAGAGCGAGAGGTTGAGCCAGGTCATGTTCGCCAGACCTTGGCGACCGAATTGGTTTTCGTAGTCGACGGTGGCGAGGACTTTCGGCTGTATTTCCAGCTGATTGCGCAGCAAGGCCACCGACGCGTCTTGGTGGCAAGGATTCGCCTCCAAAAGCCGCTGGTAGGCGTCGATCGCACACTGCGTTCGATTGAGCGCGCTTTGGCTTTGAGCGAGATCGAACATCGCCGCATCGTTCGACGGTTCCATCTCAATCAGACGCTCGTATGCTGGAATCGCCTGGTATAAACGCCATCCGCGGAGATACCTGGCTTGAAACTCCGTCGACAACAGTTGACCGAAAATCCTCGGCTCGGATTCTCCCAGGACCGCGCTCGTTCGCTTGCTGACACCGTCCCCATTCTCGGGCTGAGCCGACGCGACCTCGGCTTCTTTTTCCTGTGTTACGGCCGGTTGCCTTTCGGCGTAAAAGGCGCTGGCCCGCTCAAGCCCCTGCCAGCCTTCTACCATCCGCGCCGTCTCGCGAGTCAGGTTTGCGTCGTTTGGCATCAGCTTGAGCAGCGCCAGATACTCGGCATACGCGCAGTTGTATTCCATGTGCTTATTGAACGATCGCGCGCAGCCCAAACGGGCGCGAATGTTGGTCGGCGACAATTGCAGCGCGGACTGAAACCATCCATTGGCAATCGGTGGGTTCTCGCCGCGGGCGTTCGCGCTTAGGCCCCGAATCACGGGAGAACAACAGCCGCAATCGGCGCATCCGCAACTACAATCGCAGAGTTGCGCGGCTTCCCCTCGCAGATTGAGCAAGACGATGTTTCTCGGAGAACTTCGCAGAGCGTCGTCGAGCACGGCCGCGGCCGTGTGGCAATCGCAATACGCCATCGCCCGACCTGCAAACACAGCTCCCCACGTGGCTGCGGAGACAAGCGGCGATGGTCCCAAACGGAAGGCATCTTCTGCCACTTCCGATTGACCCAACATCGTAGCCGCCCTGTACAGTCCGTAGGCCACGTCCGGGGGAGGCCCATTAGATGCCTCGGCCAGCGACCGGAACAGCTCGGCGGCTTCCGCCCAACGTCCCTGTTTCAAGAGCACGTATCCCAATTGCGTGCGCAGCGCGAAGCGGTCCCGCGGATTTTCGGCGTCCACGCTGGCCTGGGCAAGCGCCGCCGCGGCATTGTAGCCCTTCATTTCAGTCAGCGTCTCGATCAGCAGAATTCGACCGCCAACATCCGCTGGATGCTCCTTGAGCAGTTCGTTCAGAATGGTGATCGACTGCCCGAACCTTCGACTGAGCAAATAATTCTTCGCTTGCAAGCGTAGGATTTCGCGGTATTGTTCTTCGTCGGATGCGGGGCACATGGCCAGTGCGGCGGCATACGCCGAGTCGGCGGCCGTGAACTGACGTGAGGCATGATACGCGTCCCCCAGAAGGATCGCCGCCTGCAAGTCACGCTCGTCAGCTTGCAAACGTCGTTTTGCCAGCGCGATCGCTTCGGCGTACTCACCCACCAGGGTACGGTAGTCGATCATGACTGTGGAAAACTCTTGGTCATTTAGATCGTCGCGACATTCGTCCAGGATCTGTTTCGCAAGCTCTACCTCGTATAGCCGCAAGTGCGTACGAGCAACATCCAGCGCGATGCGCTGTTGCTCTGGATGACGTCGCCAAGCTCGTTGATATAGCGCAAGCGCTTCCGGGAAGGCTTGTTCCCGGTACAAGCGGGCTGCCAGTTCGAGCCATACCCCAGAGTCTTTGAGCGGCTGCTGCTGCAATTGACCGATGAATTCGAGCGCTTCAAGTCGCGCGTTCATTCGCACCATAGCCAGCAGCAAGGTCGTGGAAATGGTCTCGTCGGCGCGATTGGCGTCGTGCAGCGGCGCGAGGAGGCGCACGGCATCGGCGGGGCGCTGCATGTCAATCAGCAATTGCGCGAGCGCGATTTCGGTCGCCGCGTCAGGATCCTCAAGGTTGCTCAAATGCTTTTCGAAGAACTGTCGCGCCTCCAGCAGACGGTCGTCTAAAACCAACGATTGCGCAAGCTTGATTGCGGCCCGAGGTCCAAGGCGTTTGTCCCCGAGCAGATTCTGTAATTGCTCGCGCGCCGCCTGATAATCCTTGAGTCGCAAGAGCAAGTCGGCTAGCGCCAGTCGATAGGTCCCGACGTGTTCCTGCTCCTTGACCAGTCGCTCCAATTGGCGACGACCGTCGGACAATCGACCTGCTTGCAACAGCAAGCCCGCGTACTCAGAACGTGCCTCATATTCGCGCGGCTCGAGCAATAACAGCTTTTCGAACCGCGCAAGGGCTTCAGGGATATTTCCCATGGCTACGGAATTGCGAGCCGCACGAAGCAGAATCTCTGCTTGCCGGTTGGGTGAAACGTCCTCGACGGCAAGCTGTTCCCCGCAACAGACTGCGGGGAACGCTAGAGTGCCAGCAATGACAGCGGCGCATTGCGCGATCAGCACGGCAGCCGTAAAATGCACTGAAATTCGTTTCATACTATTAGGCACCATGCCATATCCCGGCTGCCACAAATGCCCGATCGGCCATGCAGCGTTAAAGTTGGATTCCAGCAGCCCGCTTGCGATGGCTTGACTTCAGTCAATGGATCGGTGGAAAGGATTGATGGGAAAGCGCGCAATCTGTGCAATGTTGTAGATATTCGGACTATGCCTTCAATTAGATTTATTCAACCGACGGGGCTACACACTGCCGGAATATCCGTTACCATCCGATCTAGCATTTGCGCAAACCCTGGCGCAGTTCGCCATGCTAGGCGGGAAAGTCATCCTAGAATGCCGGATCGATACAAAATGCGCGAAACGATCTGACCTTCCCCACGGATCGTGGGCTCCGGCAGATGGTTAGTTGAAGCTGGCTTCGAACTCGGCGAGCGTCAGGTGGTAGCCGAGGGTCGAGTGCCTCCGTTGGCGGTTGTCATACACTTCGATGTAGTCGAACAGTGTCAGCTGGGCCTCGGCCCGCGTAGCGTATAGGTCTCGTGATGAACGAGTTCGGAATTCAGGGTTCCGAAGAAGCTTTCCATGAGGGCGTTGTCGTAAGCCGCCCAGGCCTGGCTGGGAAACGGACGCTCGAACTGGCGATTAAGTCGGTTTGCAGTTACCGGGTGAGCATGTTGGCTGTCGGTCGTGCGGACTACGAACCGCCGCTTGGTTTGCGAGCGAATCCCCTGCTCGTGCATCGCGTTGGCGCGATGTGATCGAAACCGGATTCGGTTCGTCCGTTTTGAATGGATGGCCGTGCGCTCTTCAGCGTGTGCCGCGGATCGGCAACAAATTGTTCACCCGTCACCAATGGATTGGAAATCAGAACTCGACATGTAGCAGTGAACATCCGGTTGCCATTTTGGAGGGCGTGAACGAATCTAAGTTTGACCGCGTGGACTCAAAGTTTGACCGCGTGGACTGGAAGTGTTGCAGGACATGACGCTTTGAGTTCGCCGCCCTTGACCCATATTCTATTCGCCTCCCCCCAACGCGGGGATTACCCCATCAACACGGCGACAAATCGCCCGAAAAGTCGCAGTGCATGCACACGGTTTTTGTGCGAATTGCCCACACCATTGGTTGTCGATTCGATCTCAACTGCTAAGATCTACGTTTAGTCGGACAGGGGCAGGGGAAAATCGCCATGAGAACGTTGCGCCACAGTGCCTTCACGCTCGTTGAGCTGCTGGTCGTTATTGCGATCATCGGCATCTTGATCGCGCTTCTCCTTCCCGCTATTCAGGCGGCGCGCGAGGCTGCTCGGCGGAGCAGTTGCTCGAATAACATGCGGCAGATCGGTGTCGCGGTTCATGGCTTCGAACTTGCCTACAAGCGACTGCCGCCCGGTGCAGTTTGGAACAATGGACAAAATGGATTTAGTCGTGGACCGACTCTTGTTTATTTGCTGCCGTATATCGAGGAGCAGCCACTATTCAATGCCTTCGACTTTCGCATGAAAAACACGGATAACACGATGTTTGGCGGGACCAAGGTCGGGGTATCCACGATCTCTACCTATCTTTGTCCCAGCGATGACCATGAAGCGGTGTACGACGGCCTCGTTCCGCACAATTATGCTGCCTCCTGCGGGCCAACGACCGTGTATGACAATCCGGCATGTTCGTGCAACCATTCTTGGCAAGGTTTCGCCTTGGCGCCGCTCGACGATCCAAACAATTTTGCAGGTCCGTTCTCGCGAACCGGAGCAAAGGTCGGACTGAGAAAGATTACTGACGGTCTATCGACGACCATATTCTTTGGGGAAGTTCGACCGGGCTGCTCAGAGCACGCCCGAAATGGATGGGCAACAACAAACAACGGCAACGGCTATTGCACGACGATTATTCCAATCAACTTCGATAGCTGCCAAGAAAATGCTTCCGATCCGTGCCATCGGCCATGCAATTGGAACACTGAGGTCGGATTCAAGTCCGCGCATAATGGCGGAGCACAGTTCCTGTTTGGCGACGGGAGCGTGCACTTCCTTGTCGATACCATTGACCATCAGGCATATCAGTACTTGGGCGGCAAGAGTGACGGAGGAATAGTAACCGTCGACTTTTGATCGATTGATGCGAGCTTTTTCGATTCCGATTTAGCCAGATTTCACCTCAATTCCGCCCAAAAAGAGTCCGTCGTCCGCAAGCCTTGACGGTTTGATCGCGAACAGGATGTTCCACTGATTTGTTGTCCGTGTCGGGGCGGGACTCTCGACATGGCTCCCGATTCACTTGCAGATTATGGTTCGTGTTATGTTGAAAAACGTCGTGAGGGGAGGTAAATCCTCGAAAAAAGTCCCCGTCGAGGATGCTCGCGTCAAGATTGACGGTCGTTTCTTTTCACGCGGCGACGAGCGGGTTGTGATGCGCGGGGTCACCTATGGCCCCTTCCCACCGACCGTGGATCGTGTTCCTTTCCCGGTCCGCCGCGCGGTGCGGAAAGATTGCACTCAGATTGTCGCTGCTGGATTCAACTCTCTGCGCACCTACCACGTACCGCCGGCCTGGTTCTTGGATGTCGTGAGTGAGAGCCCGGAACTGGGAGTTCTGATCGACGTGCCGTGGGCCAAGCATGTTTGTTTTTTGGATAGCACCGATGCGCGCCGGGACGCTCGGCGCGCCGTGCGCGACGCCGTTACCGTGGGCCGCAACCATCCTTGCGTCATGGCGTACAGCATCTGCAACGAGATCAGTCCTGATATCATTCGCTGGCACGGAAGCCGACGTGTGGAAAAGTTCCTCGCCGAGCTCGTGGATGTCGCTAAACAGACAGATCCGCACGGACTGGTTACCTTCGCAAACTATCCGCCCGCTGAATACCTTGACTTGGGATTTCTGGATTTCATCACGTTTAACGTTTACTTGCACGACCTGGAAACGTTTCGCCGTTACCTTTGCCGATTACAAAACCTTGTCGGCGAAAAGCCACTCGTGCTGGGCGAAATGGGAATGGATACGTTGCGCCACGGAGAACTGGCGCAGGCAGAGTTTGTTTCCAGTCACGCGCGCGAGGCGCTGCTCCGAGGACTGGCAGGCAGCTTCGTTTTTTCGTGGACGGATGAATGGCACACCGGGAATCACACGATTACCGATTGGGCGTTTGGAATCACCGACGCCGATCGAGTCCCCAAGGCCTCTTTCCATGCAATGCAAGAACTCCACGAGCAGCGGCTTTGCGATCTATTACGTTCGCGGCCCCGAGTCTCCGTTATCGTGTGTTCGTACAATGGCGGCCGTACACTGAGCCAGTGTCTCTCGTCACTAGTTAAGCTTGACTATCCCGACTACGAGGTGATCGTGGTCGATGATGGCTCGACGGATAATACTCGGGAAATCCTGGAACGCTTTCCCTGGGTTCGGGCCATCCACCAGACAAATCAAGGATTGAGCACTGCTCGCAACGTCGGGCTCCAAGCGGCCACGGGATCAGTCATTGCGTACACGGATTCCGATTGCTACGTCGATCGCGATTGGCTGACGCTGCTGCTTGCGCAATTAGAGCAAAGCGGCGCGCATGCCGTCGGTGGTCCGAATTTTGCTCCCGAGGATGGTTGGCTGGCGGCCTGCGTGTCAGCTGCGCCGGGACAGCCAACACACGTATTGGAAAGCGACCAGGTCGCCGAGCATATTCCAGGCTGCAATATGGCCTTCCGTCGAACGGCGCTCGAATCGCTCAATGGATTCGATCCTCAGTTCCGCAGGGCAGGAGACGACGTGGACGTCTGTTGGCGACTGCAGCAAGCCGGAATGTGGATCACGTTTGCGTCGGCGGCCTTCGTTTGGCACCATCGCCGCCAAGGTGCGAAAACTTATTTGCGCCAGCAGGCCGGCTACGGCGAAGCGGAGGCATTGCTACGGTTCAAGCATCCCGACAAATTCAATGGACGAGGTGACGGAATTTGGCGCGGCGTCATGTATAGTGCCGGGCTTCCGGGCTTGCGCCTCGGTGCGCCCATCATTTACAGTGGAACGTTTGCTACCGGGCTTTTTCAGTGTGTCTATCAGCCCGGGCCAGCGCATTGGGCCATGCTCCCAACCACGCTCGAATGGCATTTCCTGACGATGCTAACCGGGGCCGTTGCCCTTTGTTGGCCGTTGGCCTGGGTGCTGGCCGCCTTGATTTGGACAGCTTCGGTTGCGGCCGCTGGCTTGCAGGCAGCTCAAGCCCGCCTGGCGCCGGCACATGACGGATTACTGTCTCGCACAGTCATCTTCGTGCTCTGTTACGCGCAGCCTTTGGTGCGATCGTGGTGTCGCTATCGCACGCGCCTGTTGTCGGCACAGGTTCCAGAGAAGAATGGTGAAATCAGTAGTAGGAATAACACAAGTATGCCGCTGAGCGGGTGTCGTACTCTCGCGTTTTGGACAAATCAGGGATGCGAGCGTACCGAATTGCTGGCCGAAGTAAACGCGTACTTGTCGAAGAAGCGCTGGGGGAGCATGATCGGATCGGGCTGGACGAACTGGGACGTGGAAATCGACTGCCATCCTGGAACGGTCGTTCGCGTCCAGACTGCCCAGGAGAACCACGGCGGTGCGGATCGTCTGATCCGCGTCAAGTTTCGGGTTCGTCCTCGTCCATTCATTGCCCCGTTGTGTGCGACGCTCTTGGTCATCTCGCTGGCGGTTTCGGTTTCTTCGGTGTGGGCGATCGGAGTGACCATTGCGTTGGCAGGGTATTTGGCGGTTCACTGGTGGCGCGCAGTCTGCGTTGCTGGCCGAATCGTGGGGGTTTTTGAGCGAGTGGCTGAAGCATTGGGGTTGGCGCGGTGCGAAGTAGCGCGTCCCGCCAGAGCATCTGAAAAGGGCGCGACGGCACTCAACGAATAGCGCCGAAAACACGTATCGCGGACCGACAAGAGTATATGCCATTCATGATTCCATCATCGCGCCGAAATCGCGACTCAAATCCAGCGAGCCACTCCGTCCCCCAATCATCGTGGCACGACTATCGCCGTTTGTTCTCCTACACAATGGCCCATTGGCAGGGTTGGACCGTAATCGTCACGGTGACTCTGTGGAGTAGTGCCCTGGCGGTACTACAGCCGTGGCCGATGAAGATTCTTGTCGACCACGTTTTGGGCACGCAACCCATGCCCCACTGGCTGGCACGGGCTAGTCAATGGCTGCCCTGGGCAGAGTCTGCACGGGGCATGCTCGCTTGGATCGTAATCGCATTCTTCGCAATCTTCGTGATCAATAGCGTCACCGAGGTTATTCTTACCTTCGCATGGATCCAAGTTGGCCAGCGTATGGTCTTTCGCTTGGCGGCCGACCTGTTTTCGCGCCTGCAACGGCGTTCCCTCATTTTTCATAGTCGCAACTCCGTCGGAGATTTACTGGGACGCGTCGCCACCGACAGTTGGTGCCTATACAAATTGGTTGACGCCGTGTTGTTCGGACCAGTGCGCGCGATGATTCTGCTGTTGGGCATGGCGGCACTGATGTGGCAAGCGGATTCGACGCTGACGCTCATCGCTCTTGCCGTACTTCCCGCGATGCTCTTTTCCTCCGCGATTTTTGGGCGGCTGATTCGAGTTGCTGCTCGCGCACGGCGCGAGATCGAAAGCGGAATTCAGTCTCACGTACATCAAATGCTGTCTGGCATTCCAGTCGTGCAGGCGTTTGCCAATGAGAATCGCGCACACGAACGTTTTCGGCAACTTGCCGATCGTGTCATCCGTGCGCACCGGCGAACCACCTTATTGGGCAGTCTTTCGAATTTGAGCTCCGGGCTGACGACCGTGTGCGGAACGGCGGTTGTCCTTTGGATCGGCGCAACTCGCGTTTTGGGCGGTCAACTGACCTTGGGCGAACTTCTCGTTTTCCTCTCCTATCTAACCACGCTTCAATTGCAGTTCAAGACGTTTGCGGGTGTCTACTCCATCCTGCAGGAGCAGGGTGCTAGCTGGGAGCGCGTGACTGAGATTCTTCAGATCGAATCCGAGATTAACGAAAGTCCGCACGCGACCCGGTTGTCTGCCGTGCACGGCAGGATCCAATTGCTCGATGTCACGTTTGGGTACGAATCCGACCGCACGGTACTGCAACATATCACTCTGGATTTGCAACCCGGAGAAACCGTCGCGCTCGTGGGCGATACTGGAGCGGGCAAGAGCACCCTGGCGGCGCTCATTCCGCGGCTGTTCGACCCGTGGGAGGGCTGCGTACTCATCGATGGCACAGACGTTCGCTCCGTCACTTTGGACAGCCTGCGCAGCCAGGTTGCTGTTGTCTTGCAGGAGCCATTTCTGTTACCCGCGACCATTGCCGAGAACATCGCGTTCGGCAGACCCTCGGCATCGCGCCAGGAGATCGAGGCGGCTGCCGTCGCCACGAACGCCGATGGCTTTATTCGTCAATTGCCAGGGGGCTATGACTTCGTTCTGGGGGAGCGTGCAGCGACGCTATCGGGCGGCGAACGCCAACGCCTGGCCATCGCCCGCGCCATGCTTACCAACGCACCAATTCTGATTCTCGACGAACCGACCAGCGCTCTCGACGCGGAAACCGAAGCAAGCGTACTGCAGGCATTGGAACATTTAATGCGCGGCAAGACCACGCTCGTGATCGCACATCGTTTTTCAACGATCCGTCGAGTCGACCGGATCGTGGTGCTTGAGCACGGACGAATTGTCGAGCAAGGCAGCCACAAAGAATTGATTGCGACCGACGGAGTGTATCGCCGGCTTTACCGGCATTACTCGGCACCGCGTCGCGAGCACTCGCTTTTGGGCCAAGGAAGCCGGGGTGGACATGAATAAGTCACACCTCAGCATGGGTCCCGCCCGTCTGTGCCGATGGTCTCTGTCGTACGCGCTGCGACGGTGGCAGCCCTTGCTACTAGTGCTTTTCACGATGATCTTGAAGATCGGCCTGGATGTTCTGCAGCCGTGGCCGATGAAGCTGATCGTCGACCAGGTTCTGGGGTCGAAGGTTGTTCCCGATGTGATCACGCGCTTTGTGGGCGAGTTATCGGGCCCCGTCACTCCGTACAAGCTATTGGCGTGGTCGGTGGCCGCCATGATTGTCTTGTTCTTGCTGAACTGGATCGTAAGCGTGGCCGAGTCGTTCGCCAGCGTCGGATTGGGTCAACGAATGTTTTATGAGTTGGCGGCCGATCTGTTCGATTACATGCAGCGTCTTTCGCTCAAGTTCCACCGCTCGAAGTCGGTGGGGGATTCAATCCGCCGCGTCACTACTGACTGCATGTGTGTCTCGACTATCGTCCGCGGCGCGTTGCTCCCGGCCACGGGCTCGCTGGTGAGCCTGGTGGTGATGTTTACGATTCTCTGGCAACTCGACCCGCTTTTGACGCTGCTTTCTCTGTTGGTCGCCCCATACATGATCCTGGTATTTCGCGGCTATGCCGACAGCATGCAGAAACGCAGTTACGAACAAAAAGAAGCCGAGGGGCGTCTGTACGACGTCGTCGAGCAGACGTTTTCATCCATTCCGATCGTGCAGGTGTTCCGCGGCGAATCGCGAGCGGAAGCGACGTTCGTCGATCGTACCAGTTCAATCATGAAGGCCACGCTCCGTTCGACGAGCGTCGATCTACAATTCAAAATCCTCATGGGGCTGGCAACGGTATCGGGAACTGCGCTCGTGATCTGGGTGGGGGGCTCTCATGTACTCAGCGGACAACTCACGGTCGGCAGCGTGCTCGTGTTTCTGGCGTACCTGCGCGCCCTCTATGCACCACTCGAAGCGCTTATGTACAGTTCCTCGACGATTCAGGGAGCGGCCGGCAGCGCGCAACGCGTGTTCGAGATACTGCAAACGGAACCTGATGTAAGAAACGCACCGGGCGCAACAGAATTGCCATCGAGTCGAGGGCATTTGCAATTCAATCACGTGACCTTCGGCTACCACACGCATCGACCCGTATTGCACGACGTGTGCTTGGAAGTTCTCCCCGGTCAAACACTGGCCATCGTTGGTCCCACGGGGTCCGGAAAGACCACGCTCGTTAGTTTGCTTCCGCGATTCCACGATCCGCAGCAAGGAACCGTTTCCGTGGACGGGATCGACATTCGCACGGTGCAATTGAAGAGCTTGCGAAACCAGGTGTCGCTAGTCCTCCAAGAGCCGTTCTTGTTTCCAATTTCCATTGCCGACAATATCGCCTACGCGCGGCCGGACGCATCGCTTGAGGAGATCGAGGCGGCGGCCCGCGCGGCTAGGATTCATGATTTCGTCGTCTCGTTGCCAATGGGCTACGATACGTTGGTCGGCGAACGAGGCGCTACGCTGTCGGGCGGCGAGAAACAGCGGCTGTCGATTGCCCGCGCGCTGCTCAAGGACGCTCCGATTCTCATCCTTGACGAACCGACGTCGGCGCTAGATTTGGAAACCGAGTCGCTCGTCCTCGAGGCCATCGAGGAACTCATACGCGGCCGCACAACCTTGATCATTGCCCATCGAATGTCGACGATTCGCCGGGCTGATAAGATTGCGGTGCTCGATGCAGGCCGCATCGTGGAGGTCGGCACTCATCACGAACTTTTTTCCAATCGGGGACTGTATCACCGTCTGTATGCGCTACAGTTCGCCTCACCCCTCGGTGCCGGAGCCACGCCATGAGCCAGCGCGATGATCCGACCGCCGGTCTGGACACTCGGCCATGTTCAGCAATTCGCGAATTGCTGCGAATTGCGCTGGTCTCGCAGGAGTATCCACCTCAAACCGCGCGCGGAGGCATTGGTTCGCAGACGTATTTGAAGGCCCACGGTCTAGCAGCGCGAGGGCACCAGGTGGTCGTCGTGTCGCAAAGCACGGACGACAGTCGCCACGAGTACTTCGATGGCGACGTGCGAGTCATTCGCATCCCCATTTTCAACGGCGCTGCGCCGATGGAGACCGAGATTGCCCAGTGGCTGACCTACAGCAGCCAAGTGGCCGCTGAGTTGGAATGTCTTTGCCAGTCCACGCCGCCAGACGTTCTCGACTTTCCGGAATGGGGTTGCGAGGGCTATGTGTATTTGCTGAATCGCACCGAGCGCAATTACATCCCGGCGGTGGTCCACTTGCACGGTCCCCTGGTGATGTTTGCCCACACGATGCAATGGCCCGAGCTGGACTCCGAGTTCTACCGCACTGGCATGCACATGGAGCATACGTGTATTCGGCTTGCCGATGCCGTATTTTCCTCCAGCTTGTGCTCCGCCAGATGGTGTTCCGAGCACTACGGGATACCTCGCGAAAACATTCCTGTTTTGCATACAGGTGTCGATACCAAGCTGTTCCATCCCCGCGCGATCAATGGACAAGCACGGCCGACGATCATATTTGTTGGCAAAATTACGCGGAATAAGGGCGTATTGATCCTGCTTGAGGCCGTTTGCCA
>JAYVCO010000299.1:0-5269 GCA_043749935.1 Planctomycetia bacterium | reverse complement strand
GAGGTGCTGGACTTGGCAAGGAACCTAGCCGAATGCTGGCTAAAGCCAGGCGGAAAGCCCTAAACCCAAGGGCGGAATCAGCCAGCGAAATTGTTACTCTCAGGGACAGGAAACGACCTTGCTCATAGCCGGAGCCATTCCTATAATCCGCCGCCCGAAATCGGCAAAGCCCGATTGCCGCGGGTCCGCGGACTTATGTGGAAAACTGCGGGGTACGCGGGTTCACGGTCCGAAATGACGTGGCAAAAAAGCCATCCTGTGGTTTAGTCGCGACGCTGGATGTCTCGAAAACGAGAATAAAGTGCTGGCAGAACTGGCATTACGGGCAGCGTTCGCTATAAGTCGTACAAATACCAGAGAAAAGTTTCACGAGAGTGGAGGGCTTGAAGTTTCGTTCAACGGCTGGTGCCCATCTGGTCGATAACAAGGGTGCTCAACTTCCGCGCTCGCGAGGTCGATCCCCTGACATGGAATGCGGCGCCGGCAAGCACATGTTTGTGATTTGAGCGACAGATTGGTTTGGTAGCAGAGTGCTGATTCCACGAGGTTCGCAGGACCCAAAGTAACCCTTCCACTGGGGCCTCTTCGGGGCCCAGGTCCGGCGAACAAGCGAATCAGAACTGCCAAGTCCAAAAAATCGCTCGATCAACCGGCGAAATTCCAAGTGTCAATTTGATTGGCAAACCGCTGTTGTTCACAGTCGCGCCCGTTCGGGCCGCTCTGGAACGCAAGCCTTTTTGCCAGGGGAGAGAAAGATGCAAATCTACGGCCCATCGCAAGTCCACGGCGCTCAACCGGTCACCGGCCCTCACACGGCCCGCGCCATTCAGCCCAACACCGCCTCTACCAGTTCGTCGATCGGCGACCGGCTCGATATCTCGGAAGCTGGACAGATCGCCGGCCGCATGGCCGAGATTCCCGACATCCGGGCAGATCGCGTGCAAGAGCTTCGCGCCGCGATTCAAAGCGGCCGGTACGAGACCGACGAGAAACTGAACGGCGCGCTCGAAAGACTGCTCGACGAGATCGCATAGATCATCGGGTGGCATGATTTCCGGCTGTCGAGTTACCTGATAGTCCAGCACTTTGGAGTGGCGCAAGCGCGCTATTTCAACGACTGGTCGACGCCGAGCCACGAGCCGGCAACTTGCATTGGCAGGCGGATCATCTACAATCAATAATCATTATTGATTCTTGACTTTCCCCTGCTAACAAGTGCGCTGACACTCACTGGCGATCTGCCGGTAGTGTCGGGCCGGCTGCCATGGATCACGATTTTTCACTCGGCACGGTGCAAGTTTCGCTCGCTCCGCAAGAGCGGTTCGAGGAGTTCTTGCAGAGTCGTGGCAAGCGCGTCACGCAGCAGCGGAAAATCATCGTCGAGGAAGTCTTCAAGCGCCACGACCACTTTGACGCCGAGGATTTGATTGTCCACGTGAGCGCCACCGTGGGAGGCCGCCGGGTGAGCCGTCCTACGGTTTATCGCACGCTCAGCGAACTGGTCGACTCGGGCTTGCTGCGCAGCATGACGCTCGGCGGGCGCACCGTGTATGAACATGACTATGGCTACCCGCAACACGATCATCTGCACTGCCAAAAGTGCAACAAGCTGATCGAGTTCCACAGCGATGAAGTGGCCCAAATCGGCGAGGCCCTGGCCCGCCAATATCAGTTCCGCGTGACCGGTCACCGCCTGATCTTCACCGGGATCTGCGCCGACTGCCGCTCGCAACGCCCGACACGAAAGCTGGATTTGGTGTGAGCTGTTAGATCGCAGCGACCTCGATCAGAGTCGTGAAGCGCGTCCGGGAAACATCGTGCCCTGGAAAGCATTGTCCTGTAGAATCCCAACCGGCAGAGCCCGTCGGGCTACAACCTTCCCGACTTTTGCGACGGACTCGCGAGCCAACCATTGATAGCGGCCTCAGACGAGTAAAATGCTCCGAATCGAGGGACCACGAACATGAAAACCTGGTTGCACGCTTTCCTGGTTTTGTTCGCGATTCCGTTTTCCGCTGGTTCCACGCAGGCCGACGAGCCGAGGTCGAACAACGAGGCACTCGTTCCCGAGGGCGCAAACCCCGATTCGCAGACAGCGGCGCCCGGCGTCGATCGACCCAACGCGGTAAAGCTGCGCTACCGTGTAACCCCGCGCGCCAGGGATGTCCAATTCAATGGTGCTCTGCGGGTGACCGCCCAGCTCGATAATCTTGGCGACCAAAAGGTGACGGTTTTCTGGGGAGACACTGCATACCCCAAGATGTATCACTTCGAGGTCACGCACGAATCGGGCAAGCGCTTGCCGATCATGCGGTACTATCCCGACGAATCGCTGCCGCGGGCCGCGGACAGCCGGTACTTTGTCACCATCGAGCCGGGAGCGTCGGCCAAGTACGAGTTGTCGGTCGGCGCGACTGGGGGTGTCAATGGCGAACTGGCCTGCTTCCGACGCGCGGGCAAGTATCGCGTTGTGCCCAGCTTGTTCGTTGCCACGACCGACATTTTCGATCCCGCGACCGGCGACACGCACCCCGTGCCAGGAGCATGGACTGGCTCGCTCGAAGCCGAGCCATTTACCATCACAGTTGTCGACGACAAAAGACCCAAAGACAGCAACGTCGGCATTCGCGGCCGGTTAATTGATGGGCGCGGAATTCCGCGTACCAACGTGCTGGTGACGGCCAGCCATCGCGTCAATGTTGGTGCCGGCGCATCAGCCGGGCCCGGACACCTTATGAACCAGAAAATCGACCAGACATTCAGCGATGACAAGGGACAATTCGAGTTCGTGAACTTACCCGGCGCCAGCCCCTCGTTTGAATTGGAAGCGCTATCCGAGGATCATCCGCCTGGGCGCGCTGCAGTATTCAATGAGCCGGCACCCGATGGATCGCCTAAGGTGTTTGAAACCGAGATCCGATTGTCCGACGGGATAACGGTTGTCGGGCGCGTGGTCGATTCCGTCGGCCAGCCGTGCGTGGGTGCGAGGCTCGATTTCTCCGGTTCCGCTTGGAACTCGGTCACTGACAGGGACGGTCGGTTCTCTAGCAAGAGCCTGACGCCGACCGCGGAATTCCAAGCCCGCGCGTGGCAGCGAGGCTTCGTTGAGACAACCACACAAGCTTCGCGCGCGGTCGCGACCGACGGCACGTGGACGATTACCTTGTTGCGCGAGAGCGAGCAATCGGTTTCTGGGCGGGTCCGATTTGCCAGCGGGCAGCCCTCCGCGGACTTGAAGCTCACATTTCATTTGACACCGACCGAACCGGCGACGGTCAGAGGCGGACCGGAGCGCCTCGAGTCGACCGCCAAGGTGGATGCCGAAGGCCGGTTTCGTTTGGTGTTGCCCCGCAACGAACCCTTCGAAGCTGTCGCCTTCTCCAGCCCCGACATGAAGGACCGGGGATTGACGCTGCCCATTTGGCGGCAGCCTTTCGGCCGGATATCTCCCCGCCAACAAGACGTCGATCTCGTGTTCGATGATCGGCATTCGCTGCACGTTCGCGTCTCGCCGAAGAACGAAATCCGCGAGTCGATGCAATTTCGAATCTCCTGCGTTCTGTTGGACGGCGACGGCCGAGGACAGAGCCAGGCGCAAGGAACGTTGAATCCGGGGGGAGGAGAGGTCGAGTTTTCTCGGTTGTGTCCAGGCAAATACCGTGTCGACCTTGACACATCGCCGTTCGGGTCCGTTCGCCAGACGCAAGAATTGGAGCTGGCGCTCGACGGGCAGCCGCCGCTGACCATCGAGTTCCAGCCGGAGCTCAAGATCGGTCGAATCACGGGAAAATTGGTCGATTCCGAAGGCCAGCCTGGCAGCTTCGTTTTGATGGAGGGACCGCAGGGTTCCCAATGGTTGCAACTCGACACCGCAGGAAACTTCGAGGCGATCGCGCCGGCCGGTGAGGTCCGCTTGACGCCCCGCACCGGTGGCAAGACCGGAGTGTTGTTCAAGTCGTCGATCAAGGATGGAAAGACGACGGACCTGGGCCGCGTTGTCTGGCAGCCGGCGGAAACCGCCGACGCCGCGGGCTGGGTCGAGGGGCGCGTGCTGTACGACGACGGCTCACCGGCATTGGGGGCGACGTTGGGCGACATGATGAAGACACAGAGGGTTGCAACAGACGGTTCCTATCGCCGGGAACTCCATCAATCCAAACCGACATTCAACATCCACCTGGCCAACGTCGACGGCTGGCCGTGGCCCGACGTCAATAGACGACTCGCTCCTCTGTCGTACAACAGCATCGACAACCGCGTCGAAGTGACCGTGGCCTTGAAGCCGAACGAGACCGTGCGACGCGACATCATCTTGCCGCGAAAGCACGTGAGCAGCCTGGTGATCCGCAATGTCGACGCGGACGCTTCGCCGAGTCATGCGTTTCTACGGACCCTGCCTTACTCGTACCAAGCCGCAAAAGACGCGCCCGTGGAGCCGGGAAGCGAAGAATTACAGTTCGTGCAGGACAGCTACTCCAAGGTCGAGCCTGATGGCAGCAAGACGTTCTTCGGCGTGCCGCTGGGTCGCTGCATCGTAGCGTTTAACTACTATCCCGACTTTGCGCGTGACGCCTATCTGGTTGAAGTGACGAACGCCGTCAGGCCGGCGGTGTTGACGATCGACCGCCGGGAATTTGGCCAGATCGACCTGCGCGTGACGGGCACCGACGGCAAACTTCGATCGAACGTTGGCTTGAAGTTAATGAAATTGCTGGCCGGGCAGAAGGTTCAGATATTCGACTCACAAAAGCGCCCAAAGGATAAGCCAGTCAAACAGCTTTCGGTAACGGACGAAGGCGCGATGATCATCCGCGATCTGAGTGCCGGCAGTTACGAGCTGACCGCAAGCGACGGAGAATTGTCGAAGACCATCGCGGCCAAAGTCGACCCGCGCGGCCACACTTTGCTGGAATTGAAAAACGCCTACTTTGAAAAGACCAGCCCTTGATTTAAGGCTGTTCCTCCGATGAAAAAGCTGACTCACCCGGCCACCGGGTACCCGGATTACTCATGCAGAGCGAGTTTTTCCATGCCGGTCAACGTCACAACCGCATTCGGGACATGTCCAGCCGCCCCGCAACACCTGAGCCATTGTTCTGGCCGCTGGCTTCTTCTCGCCGAGCGGTTTACCACATTGCGGGCAAGGATTGGCTCGTACTTGCACGTTAAGTCTAGACACCCGATATGTGGCAGCAATCACTACAACGGCGCCAATAATCCCACCGATAAGCCATGAATTCATTTTTAGCGTCCTGTAAAAGAGGCGGCG
>JAYVCO010000298.1:0-12533 GCA_043749935.1 Planctomycetia bacterium | reverse complement strand
GATCATTTTTCAAACCTGCAAGACCTACCTCATTCAGCAGGGCAAGTTCCTGCTGATGCTATTCGTGCTCATCGGCGGCTTGCTCTCGTATTACTTTCTAGCGCTCCAAGGCGAAACGCTGCACACGACGCTGCTCGTGTTGTTGTTCTCCGTGGTTGGTATGGTCGGTTCGTACTCGGTCGCCTGGTACGGCATTCGAGTGAATACTTATGCCAACTCGCGAACGGCTTTTGCCTCATTGCGGGGTGAGCCTCTGGACGTCGTGAACATTCCGCTGCGAGCCGGTATGTCGATTGGTTTGTTCCTGATTTCGCTGGAACTGGTGATGATGGTCGTGATCCTGTTGTATGTGCCGCGCGAGATCGTGGGCTACTGCTTCTTGGGATTCGCGATCGGCGAATCGCTGGGAGCTTCGGCGCTGCGAATCGCCGGCGGTATTTTCACCAAGATCGCCGACATTGGCGCCGATTTGATGAAAATCGTCTTCAACGTGAAGGAAGACGACCCGCGCAACCCGGGCGTGATTGCCGACTGCACGGGCGACAACGCCGGTGACTCGGTCGGGCCCACGGCCGACGGCTTCGAGACCTACGGCGTGACGGGCGTGGCCCTGATTTCATTCATTACGCTGGCCATCCCGCAGGATCAGTCGGATTTGCAAGCGAAGCTCATCGTCTGGATCTTCGCGATGCGATTCTTGATGGACTTCATGTCCGGCGTGTCCTACTTCCTGAATCAGGCGATCTCGGAGAAAAAGTATCGCGGATTGAAGGAATTCGATTTCGAAGAGCCCTTGACCCGCTTGATCTGGATCGCTGCCACGCTCTGTATTTCGACTTCGTTCTTCATGAGCTGGCTGCTGATCAGCGATCTCTCGGTCGATGGCGTGGCCCAGCCGCGACTTTGGTGGCAGTTGGCCTCGATCATTAGCTGTGGAACGCTGGCCGCGGTGCTAATTCCCGAGTTCACCAAGATCTTCACTAGTTCGCACTCCAAGCACGTCCACGAAATTGTCACCGCGTCTCGCGAAGGCGGCACGTCGCTGACGATCCTCTCGGGTTTGGTCGCGGGCTATTTTAGCGCGTTCTGGATGGGTCTGCTCATCGCGGGGCTGATGGGTGGCGCGTTCTTCGTCAGCCAGCAAGGTCTCGACAGCCTGATGATGGTGCAGTTGTTTCCAAATATGCCGCCAGTCGGAGTGGGGTCGATCTTTGCGTTCGGCCTCGTGGCGTTTGGTTTCCTCTGCATGGGGCCGGTGACCATCGCGGTCGACAGCTATGGACCCGTGACGGACAACGCCCAGAGTGTGTTCGAGCTTTCGCAAATCGAAAAAGTTCCCGGCATTCGCGAGAAGATCAAATCGCAATTTGGTTTCAATCCGGACTTCGAGGGGGGCAAACACTACCTTGAAGCAAATGACTCGGCCGGCAATACCTTCAAGGCGACCGCGAAACCTGTGCTCATCGGCACCGCCGTCGTGGGTGCCACGACGATGATCTTTTCGATCATTCTGCTGCTCGGCAAGGAAGGCTTGCTGCACATCAGCCTGACGGACGCTCCTGTCCTGCTGGGTTTCATCTGCGGTGGAACCGTGATCTTTTGGTTTTCGGGAGCCTCGATGCAAGCCGTCACCACGGGCGCTTATCGGGCTGTCGAATTCATCAAGAAGAATTTCGATCTGACCAAGACCGAAGCCGACATCGAAGACTCGAAGACCGTCGTCCGCATCTGCACTCAATATGCTCAGAGTGGAATGTGGAACATCTTTATCGCATTGATGTCGATTACGCTCGCCTTTGCTTTCTTTGATCCTAACTTTTTTGTCGCGTACTTGATTTCGATCGCAGTTTTCGGCTTGTTCCAGGCGATCTCGATGGCCAATACGGGCGGAGCGTGGGATAACGCGAAAAAATATGTCGAGGTGGATCTCAAGGAAAAGGGAACCGCGCTGCATGCCGCTACGGTAGTCGGCGACACCGTGGGCGATCCCTTCAAGGACACGACCTCGGTCGCGCTCAACCCGATCATCAAGTTTTCGACGCTGTTCGGCTTGCTGGCGGTTGAGATCGCGGTCGAGATTCGCAAGGCAGCGCACGAGCACGATACGTTCGACTATACGGCCAGTGTCGGCGTGGTCATGTTGGCAATCGCCTTGATCTTCGTGTGGCGATCGTTCTACGCCATGCGGATTCCGGTCGAAGAAGTGATTCCCGCCCCGCGCGGACACTAATAAGTTCATACTCACGCTCTTCCTGATGGAGCGTGTTTGATCCTTAGGGAGCCCGCGCCGGCGAGAACTTTCTCAGCCGGCGCGGGCTTTTTTTGCTCGTATCCGTCCTGATGAAAACTATGACTCCGTCTTTCGTAAACCTTGGGCTGCCATTTCCCGGGGTCTTCGGCGTATATTAGGGCCTGCCGGGGCGAGTTCGTGGTACGGAGTCCGCCACGATGGCCTCGCGATTTACCCCTCAAGGTGCTCTCTATGCATGCAACGCCGCTGGTGATCGTGATCCTGTGCTGTCTGGCAATTGCATATCGTTTCTATAGCGCTTTTTTGGCAGCCAAGGTGGCGGCTCTCGACGACTCGCGAGTGACACCTGCTCACACTTTGAATGATGGTCAGAACTATCACCCGACCCACAAGTGGGTTCTGTTCGGCCACCATTTCGCCGCTATTTCCGGAGCCGGTCCGCTGATTGGCCCCGTGTTGGCCATTCAGTTTGGTTATTTGCCGGGGCTGGTGTGGATCGTGGTGGGTGTGTGTCTGGCCGGCGCTGTGCAAGACATGCTGGTGCTGGCCGCTTCCGTGCGCAGGAATGGACGCTCGCTGGCCGAAATCGCGCGCAGCGAAATTGGCTCGCTGGCCGGCGGCACCGCCTCGGTCGCAATTCTGTTCGTCGTCATCATCGCGTTGTCGGGTCTTGGCGTGGTGGTCGTCAAAGCGCTTGGCGGCGAAGAAATCAAACTCGCCGAGGGCACGACGTTTCGGATGCCCGAGCAATCCGAAGCCAAGCTATGGTCGGACGCGACGCGCGACTACGCCACTCTGCCGGCCAACACGCGTATCGTGTACACCAACAGCGCCGAGGTTGTCCGTAGTGAGCCGTTTACCGTCGCCCGGCCGCATCCGCCAGGAACAAGCGATCCCGCATCCTCGCCTCTGGCCGAGTCCGGCGCGCGCGAGATTACCCTGCCCACCGGCGTGACCCAGGCCGTGCCCGGCAGTTCGTGGGGCACGTTTACGATCGCTTGCACCGTGCCGATAGCGCTGTTCATCGGGCTATACATGTACAAGCTTCGCAAGGGCCGGGTGGTCGAGGCCTCGATCATTGGCGCCGCGGCCGTTTTGGCCGCCACGGTGGCCGGCAATTGGATTCCCCACTCGCCGTTGGAACCTTATTTCCAATTGTCGCGCAACCAGACGATCCTGGCCCTCTGCGGCTACGGGTTCATCGCCTCGGTGTTGCCGGTGTGGATGCTGCTCTGCCCACGCGACTACCTTTCGAGCTTTTTGAAAATCGGCACGGTGGCGATGTTGGTTGGAGCCGTAATCATTGCCAATCCCGAGCTCAAAGCGCCGATGATCAATGAGCATTTTGCGGGGGGCGGCGGACCCTATTTCAATGGAGCCATTTTCCCGTTTTGTTTCATCTGCATCATGTGCGGAGCCATTTCGGGTTTTCATGCCCTGGTCTCCTCGGGCACCACTCCGAAAATGATTTCTCGCGAAAGCGATATCCGCGTGATCGGTTACGGCGCCATGCTCATCGAGGGACTGGTCGGAATCATGGCGCTAATTGCGGCCGCGTCATTGCCGCAAGGCGATTACTGGGCCATCAACATCGACCTGTCCAAAGTCTCGCAATACGCCGAAACGCTGACCCAGATGGGCGCGGACACCGATAATCTCGCGCTGATCGAACAGCAAGTGGGTGGCGAGTCGCTGCGCGGGAGAACCGGCGGAGCCGTGACCCTGGCCGTCGGCATGGCTCAGATCTTTCGCGATGCGATCCAGCGCGTCGCTGGCGGCAATATCAACATCGAAGGGGTGGTCAAATACTGGTTTCACTTCGCCATCATGTTCGAAGCGCTGTTCATTTTGACCACGATTGACACCGGAACACGCATTGCTCGCTTTCTATTGCAGGAGGCGCTTGGGAAAGTTCATCCTAAATTCGATCGCACCGATTGGCTGCCCGGCTCCGTTTTGTCGACCGCGATCGTGACCACTGCTTGGGGTGGGTTGATTTGGACTGGATCGATTGAGACGATCTGGCCGATGTTTGGCATCGCAAATCAAATGCTGGCGGTCATCGCGCTGGCCGTGGTGACCACGGTCATGATCAACGCCGGCCGCGGCCGGTACGCCCCACTGACGATTCTGCCAATGATTTTCGTCATTTCGAGCACGCTGACGGCCGGATATCAGATGATCACAGGGCCATTCATGAAAATGCTGGCCGACGGTTGGAACCAAGGCGGCATCAATGCCAAGCTGATGCAGGGAGTGCTCAACATCGGCTTCACCGGACTGATGATCGGCTCGGTCATCATTATTCTTTCGCAGGCGATCACCCGCTGGCTGAGCAAACCCGCCAAATCGCACGCGGACCTGGCGGCAACCAAATAGCCATCCCCTTGGATCGGACGCTCGGGCACAAAAACCGCAGCTCGGCGGGTAAAGGCAATCTTCGACGTTCTGCGCCAGACTCAAGCACTTTAGGTTCGCCTGGATCGATTCATCAGTTGGATTTTCGATCACGAAGCTGATGGTCCGACAATCTCATGCTGCGTACGGAAAAGCCGTTCTGGGAAGACGTAGTTACCGTGTGCTCTTTCGGCAAATCCCATTGGCCGACGCGAACCCAGAGATCTTGCGCGGTTTCGGTTCGCTCAAGCGTTCCCGTCGGTTCATCCCAATACTGCACCGTGTAGCAGTGCGGCAAAGAACGGCCTTCGGAGTTTTTGAAGTTATCGAGCACCGTGATCGTCATGTTCTTTCCGTCGAGCAAGCGATTGACCGTGGCGATTTGCCCGTTTTTGATCCGATAACTACTAGCAAATTGGCCACCATCGAACACCAGCAGCCGCCCGAGCGGATGGTCAGGATGGTCGTCGGCGAATCGCAGCACGGGTTTGGCGAGATCGGTTGCGGGCCGCTCGTTGGCCGCGCGATGCATCGTGATCGATTCCAATTGGTCCCGAACCCAGCCGGCAAGCACGTCGTCCTGCAATTCAAGTTTCACGCCACCGTCAGCGGCAACCGCCACCGTGCCCTCGAACGGGCGATCTTCAACGTCGCCGCCAATCTTGGCGGAAAACCCTGGAAAGTCTTTCCAAACGGCCCGCGTGGCAATCGCCTCTTCGAACAGCTTCACCGCCTCGGGATCGGCTCCCGCGGCGGCAAGCGGCCAATTGAATGAAAGCGTGGCAAATTCGCGCACTTCCGTGTATTTGGCGCTGCCATGCTGTCCGGGCGTGGGATCCACGTGAGAGGTGTAGATTGAAAACACGCCTGGCCCCGGTGGTGTGAACGTTGCACGGCCATCGGCATCGGCCTTCAACTCGTCACCCGCCAGGTCGCTGTCGACCCAAGTGAACGTCGCGCTGGGCACCGGCTTGCCGGCGAGCAATGCGGTTAGCAAGACGCGATCGTTCTCAAAGGTAGCCACGACCTCCAGCGCCGTGCCCTTTGCTGCCATGCGATTTAGCTCTTCCGGCTTGCCGGCCACGGCTTTGCTGTAGTGCCGCAATAGAAACGGCGTGGGGCGCGACAGCACGCCATAGTCCAATTGTCCTGCGATCATCAGGGAACCATTGGTGGGCACATGGGCTCGGAGGCGGTCCGAGAGTTTCTGCATTTCCAACGGTCGGAACGGAGCTGTCGCCGTCTGTAGCCAGAATTTGGACCCAGCAACCTTGTCGATGTAACGGGGATCACCGGCCGCGGCGAACTCGCTGAAATAAACTTCCGCTCCACGGCCTCCCTCGGCTGAGGGTGTGATACGCACGAACAAAAAATGGGCCTTGGCCGGAGCAGCCAGGCTGGCCAGCCAAAGGACTGCTATTCCCAGCGCAACACGTGGCATTTGTTCACCTCGATGTATGAAACGGTTGGGGCGAAATCCTGACGACTAAGTGTAACCGGAGCCGAACGGTGCCTACAAGTTCGCTGATCTCTCAATCGACTTACCTGCTGTTGGCCTGCAATAGCACTCGACGAAGGCCAAATGTTATCGAGCTCACAGGCGAGTCGTTATCTGCTAATCTGCGCAGGTCGGCCGCAAGTTGAGTCATTTCGTCGAGAGAGTGATGCTGTTCAATGTACGTCTGGTGCCGCCAGGTTTCCAGATTCATCACGAACATCCGAGCTGCATCTCTGGCCGATACGCGAACACTCTTGAGGGCACTGTCGATCTTGACCAAGAGATTTGAAACCGGATGTGCGTCTAGCTGGGGGCCAAGATAAAGTTGCCGACCCGCTGCCGCCAGCATCGCCCCGACGATGCTCAGGTACTTGGCCAGCGCCGGTTCGTCAGTTCGGATCCAATCGTTCTCTTCGATGGCAATCAGCCCGAGCGGCCGCAGATGTTGGCCCCACAATTCGAGGGCCGCAAGCGGTTGAGCCAGGTGCGTGAGCAGGTAACGGCAGTAGATCAAGTCGCAAGGCCCGGCGGGCAATCGGGTCGTCACATCGGCCATCTGGTAGAAGATCCGATCGGATGCCAAGCGGTTTGCTAGCGCCAGAAAATGCTTGGAGTTATCTACTCCCAAGACTCTTGCTTGCGGAAACACCTCGGCCAACAGACGCGTGGTGTAGCCCGGCCCGCAACCGAGGTCGAGAATGGCGCGAGGATCGTGCGGCACAAGCTGTTCCAGGAACTCGCGCGTGCTCGGCGCGAACACCTCGGCCAGAAGCCGCAGCCGTTCGGCCGCCAATTCGGTGTCGCCAAACAGATACGCGTCGCTCTCAGTCCGGTTTGAAATCATCAAAACTTGATCCGGATGTTTTTTCCTCGAACGCGCGAATGATCGCACTGTTGTCCAACTCTCCACAGCCCAAGGCTTCGGCCAGTTCGAGCAATTCGTGATGCACACTGGACAGCGGCAACTCAACGCCGGTTCGCGCGCCAGCTGCCAATATCAGTCGCACGTCTTTCAGGTGCTGCGATAGTTTAGCTTGCGCCGTGAAGTCGTGGTTCAACATCTTCTCGCCCTTGGTGTCCATCACCGTAGCGTAGGCGGGACTGGCTTTGAGAATCGTCAGGGCGCGGTGCTGGTCAAGCCCGAGCGACTGGGCCAGGGTGAGTCCCTCGGCCAGGACGGCCCGATTCAGACCCAAGACGAGATTCACGACCAGCTTCATCCGCGATCCCGCGCCCCAGCGCCCAATGTGAAACACCTCGCGGGCAAAGCAACGAAACAGATCGCTCGCCGCTTGCAAAACCTCTTCGTCGCCACCAACCATCACGATGACCTGACCGTCGTAGACCTGAACGCTAGAACCAGCAATCGTGGCATCGAGAAAATCGACTCCCCGCCGGGCAAGCCGAGCACCTAGCAATTCAGTTTCGAGCGGTTCGCCCGTTGTGGTGTCGACGATTAACTGGCCCGCTCGTAACGCCGGCTCGATCGAATCGATCACGCCGGCAACAATGTCCGCATCGGGCAAGCTAAGCACGATCGTATCGCAATGTTCGGCCACTTCGAGCGCCGAATCGGCTGCCCGCCCGCCGGCACTTTCGAGTGCCATTCGCCGCTCGACCGACAGATCATATCCCAGCACACGATTTCTCGAACTCAGAAATCGATGCGCCAGTGCCGTGCCAAGCAGGCCCAAACCAATCACACCGACCTTGCTCACGCTTAGTCCTCCAGGGGAAGTTTCGTGGTATCCGGCGCAAAACAAATCACGACCATTCCCAGCACGTACACCAGACCGGTCCAGGTGCCTACGCGAGCATAATCGCCGCCGAAAACGTGCATCAGCAACCCCGCTCCCAGCACGCAGCCAGCCGCCAGGATGCGCCCGGAATTGAAAGTGACTCCCGTGCCGCTAGAACGGACTCGCGTGGGAAACAGCTCGGGCAAGTAGAGCGGTAGCCAGCCAAAGTAAGTGACTCCAACAAACCCCAGCAAGAATGCAAACAATGAAAACTTCGGATCGAACGGGTCGAGATACAAATAGATGTAGGAACTAATCAGGAATGAAACCAGGCTGATCAGGAAATAGGTCACACGACGGCCGAGCAGACTGGCGATCCAGCCGCCGAGCAGGCTGCCCACGATCGCACCACCGGAGCGCGTGACTTGCGTCCAAGCCTTGAGCCGAGGATCACTGGCGCGTGGCGCCGACGCGGGCTTTTCTTCGGTACTGCCGGCAGGACTGGTTACGGCTTGCGGTGCCGCCGCCTGGTCGGCCCAGGGGATGAGCCAATTGGCGTTGGCCGAGGTTCCGATGACGGGAATCGCGCCCAAACAAATGCCAATAATGGTTCGTCGCAATAACGGCGGGCGAAGGATCTCTCGCAGAGGTTGAGCTTTGGATTGCCCGGCTACGGGCTTCTGGCCGGCGAGCCAGCGCGGCGATTCGGGAAGCGACGAGAGCACAAAGACGCCCAACAATGCCGGGGTCGAGCCCACGATTAGCACCCAGCGCCAATCGTCGGGCGTGATCGCAATGAAGTAGCCCAACAGGCCCAACAGCACAAAGCCAACGTTGGCCGCCGCTCCCATCAGTCCGGCCAACAGGGCGCGCGACAGGGTGGGGAGCGCCTCGACCGACAATGAGACCGCGTTGGGCCAGGTACCGCCGACGCCCAAGCAGGCAATATAGCGCAGCACCAGCAACGTGTAAGGATCGGTCGCAAAAAAAGATACGCCGGTCACGGTCGAATAGCAGAGGATGCTCCAGCCCATCGATCGGGTTCGCCCGACACGATCTCCCAGCCAACCAAACAGCCAGCCACCCGATGCGGCGCCCAACAAGAACGCGCATTGATACCAGGCAAACCAATCGCCAACCATCGCTTCGCTCGCCGAGGTTCCGAGCATGTCCCGCATCGCGGGTCGCGAGATCAGCACGAACAGCGAGATTTCCAGTCCGGCGAACATCCAGCCGAGAAACGCCGCAGTGAGCACGATCCATCGCTGGCGTGTTGTCAGATCGTCCACGCTCGATAGGCCGGCCGACTGGCCATGGATGTCGACCGATGCGGGTTGGCCCGATGGATCACTGCGTTGCATGCTCAGTTTCCGCTCGGTGTCTTGGGAGGGATATCGTCATTTAATCTCGCCAACAACCTAGAGTCGAGTGGTCCGTGAGCCGCATAGTCGGCGATTTCAAAAACTTGTTCTGGCGTGGCAAACCCGACGATAGCGCTGGTGACTGCCGAATGGCTCAAGGCAAACCGTACCGCGGCTTCTTCGAGTACCACACCCTGGGGCAACAATGCGGAAAGTTTTCGTGCCCGGGCGCAATCGCGGCGGTAGAGGTCGAGAGGGAAAAAAGGGGTCTTGAGCGTATGAGGACTCGGCGGCTGGCCCGCCAAGGCGCCGCCGGCCAGCACACGAATGGCGAACACGCCCATGTTGCGCTGCCCGCACAGAGTGATCAGGTTGCCGTAATTGTCTTCCGGAAAACTATCCTGCACGTGCCGACCGGCGCTAGAGTTAAGCAGATTATACGGAATTTGGATCGCGGCAAAGGCGCCTGTTTCGATTACTTCAGTCAACGCGCGCGGGTCACCGAGACCCGTGAGGCCCAGATGCTCGATGAGACCTTCTTGCTGCAACTTCTGCATCGTATCGAGCACGCCGTCAGCAGCGAGCACATGGGCAGGTGAAATGGACGTGGGCTGCTCACCCACCTGCTCGGTAATCGAGTTATGAATCTGCAACAGCGCCATTCGTTCGAGCCGTAGGCGCTTGAGGCTGGCCATGACCGAATCGCGCACGGTCCGACCAATCTCGGTCAGTTGATGCGGCATGACTCGAACCTTCGAGGCCACGTGCACCCGGCCCGTGGCCCCGAGTTCGGCCAACGTGCGTCCGAGATTTTCCTCCGATTGTCCCTCGCCGTAGGTAGCAGCAGTATCAAACCAGTTGATGCCCAGTTCGAGGGCCTGCTCAACGGTCGATCGTTGGGCAAGTTGGTTTTGGCCTACCAACAACTGCGAAACAGGCCCAGCGCCAAATGAGATTGCGGAAACGAGCAGGCCGGTTGACCCCAAATTGCGAAATTCCATGCCGCCAATGTACGGCAAAGATCGCGTGGAAAACAGGACGAGCCGGATTCCTCCCAACATGAAGGAATTTAGAAGCAATACCTATCTAGCCATGCCTACTTCAGGCCGCAGAGAGCCGCTTGTCCCCAGGGGGTCACGGCGATCTCGGCGGATAGCTGACTGGCGTTGCGCTGTTGCTCGAGCGCCAGACCGTGGCCCTCTTGCACATAATAGGCTTCGATACCGAAACGCAGGTCGTTTCCATCGGACGAGCGGGCGAACCGGCCTTTCAGATAACGCCCCGTGGATGGGCGGTGTACACTGATTTCGCCCCCGCGATAATGCTTGCCATCGGGCTCGGGTTCAAGACTCACATAGACGGTGCGGTCTTCCAGCCAGGAGTCGGGAGAGCGTGTCTTCCAGCGCGGAGGAATCGACAATCCCTGAATGCCGCGCTGGGGCAACCGGCTGAAATCGTAGCGCAAAATGACGAAATCACCGCGGAATAAATCGCGCGGGTCCACAGGCTGCACGTGCAGCAAAATCCGATCGCCAAAGACCAGCGGCGTCGCATGAATTGCGATCATCGACGAGAGCACGCCGAGTTGCAAGAAAACTCCTGCGCCCATCAATCCGCGTCGGTGGCGGCTAATCCACCCGGCTAATTCGCTGTACCAGGCTGGGCCGACAAACGGAGGTGAGCCATCGCAGGTTGTAACGATCTCAGGCATGGCGGACTTCCTTCCTCTTTCCCCAGAACATAGCCAACCCGAACAACGTGGCCCCGCACAAGAAGAACATGAGCGCCGCGCCGAGCATTCCCGCGGATCCGCCGAACAGATCGGCATAGCGAAGAACGGTCCAAAGCAGGAAATAGAGCACACCCGCCGCGAACAATCGCCCGCGGTCTTCTCGCAGTCCAACGCGAATTAGCCAGATGGCAAAACCGATCATGGCGACGTTCGCCAGCACCGTGGCCGTCAACTGGCCTTCCGTGCCGGTGAAGCTCAAGAGGGCCAGCAGGGCCATCACCACGACTAACCCCAACGGCAGCCATTGCCTCGTGCCGAGCTCCTGTAATCGAGCCAGTGGATTTTGTTTGCTCTGATTGTCCAACGGCCGCAACAGGAACGTAAAAGCCACCAGTGCCGCGGCGACAACCATGACCACGATGGATATCAATTGATGTTCGTCTGTTTCGGGCGAGACGTAGCGATATACCTCGCGGTGGTAGCTGGCAAAGCTCGGGGGAATTAGCGCGCCGCCGACCATCAGCGTGCCGTAAATGCGATAAGGAATCGCCAGCTTGCTGCCGTGTCGATGATTCTCGGCAATGATCAGAAAAATTGCGCCCATCGAGCCAACCAGATAAAGCGATCGCCACTCCAGATCCCAGGCAATCGCCTGCAGCACGACCCACCACGCCAGCAAGGGAACATAGAGGGCGACTGCGGCGGCCGACTGGCGACGATAGGCCCATACGAGCCCTGGCACCGCCAATAGCGGCAGGCTGTAGGCACCATTGGGCCACCATTGCCACAGCAGCCAGGGCGAGAGGTGCGAGAAGCCGGTGACTTCCATGCCGGCCCACAATGCCAGCAGTCCGACAAACAGCGCGTGCAACAAGATCGTGTCCAGTGCGATCGCAAACGGCAGGACACCAATCGCCCACCACCACACCCCATCGGGATAGTGCGAGTCCAGATGAAAGATTTGGGCCACGAGCCAAATGCCTGTGCCGTAGAGCAGACAGCCCAGGAAGAATACGATTTCGGACGAACGTCGGGCGGACGTGAAATTGTTTAGATAGAATCCAAGTGCGTGCGTCCCTGCCACGCTGCCGAAGACCAAACTCAGCTTCGCGCCCCAGTGGAGTTGGTCCCAGTTGTAGCCAATCACCAGCAGGACGCCCAAGCCGACCAACAGCGCGGAGATCGCCTGCAAGACAAACCGGGCTCGCGATTGTTTTCGCTCCCCAGTGGCAACGACCGTTTCATAACAGTCGAGGATCCGACTGGCTTGCGCCTCGTCTATCAATCCGTTGCTGCGCCAGGCTGCCAGCTCGCCGCTGAGCCACTGCCGCTCGTAGTTGGAAATCTGCCGACCGTTCACAACTTACGCTCTGGAGATAAGGAATTCGCGACAAATGGGCACGCCAAGACCCATGCCCTCCGCAAAGCTGACGAATGGAGTACGGCTGAATATAGTGGGGGCAAATGTAGCGTCAATCGGAGTATTCGCCAATTCGCGGGGCAAATCACCCCGCCTGGCATCCCCTTTCGCTAGCCCTATCAAGAATAGGGTCCC
>JAYVCO010000297.1:0-18875 GCA_043749935.1 Planctomycetia bacterium | reverse complement strand
TTGGTGTTGGCCAGCGGAAGAAAACGCGATCGAAAGGATCTCGCCCCGGGCGCCCGGCTCCATCATGTACACGGCCGGATATTTCATCGTCAGCCGACTTCCCAGGTTGCCGTCGATCCACTCCATCAGCGCGCCTTCATAGGCCACGGCTCGCTTGGTCACCAGGTTGTAAATGTTGTTGGCCCAATTCTGAATCGTCGTGTAGCGGCAGCGCGCGTGTTTCTTGACGATGATCTCGACCACGGCCGAGTGCAGGCTTTCGGTGGTGTACATCGGCGCCGTGCAGCCCTCGACGTAGTGAACTTCGGCCCCCTCGTCGACAATGATCAGCGTCCGCTCGAACTGGCCCATGTTCTCGGCGTTGATGCGGAAATAGGCTTGCAGCGGAAACTCGATCTTTACGCCTTTCGGCACATAGATGAACGAACCGCCCGACCAGACGGCCGAGTTGAGCGCGGCAAATTTGTTATCGGTCGGCGGAATGATCGTCGAAAAATACTCCCGCACCAAATCGGGATGCTCGCGCACCGCCGAATCGGTATCGGTGAAGATCACGCCCTGCCGGCCCAAGTCCTCCTTCAGCGATCCGTAGATCACTTCGCTTTCGAACTGGGCCTTCACGCCGGAGAGGAATTTCTTCTCGGCCTCGGGAATCCCCAGCCGGTCGAAGGTCTTTTTGATTTCGTCGGGCACTTCATCCCAGCTCTTGCCCTGCTTATCGGCCGGCTTCAGGTAATAATAAATGTCCTGGAAATTGACGGCGATATCTCCGCCCCAATGCGGCATCGGCTTCGAGTTGAAGATCTCGAGGCTGCGCAGCCGAAAGTCGAGCATCCAGGCCGGCTCCCCCTTCATCTGGGAGATCTGGCGGACAATGTCCGAGTCGACCCCTTTGCGCGCCTTGAAGACATACTTCGACTCGGTGCGGAAATCGTACTTATTGATTTCGCCAATCGCGTTTTGCGGATTGGATAGGATTTCGGTAGCCATTATGCAATTCGCTTTCGTTGATTTGCCCGCTCTCGGGCCTCATGTTCCTGTCTAACGGGTGCCGACTGGCTCGGCGGCACGGTCTTTCATGGCCTCTTCGTCGGCCGCCGCGCTGGGGTAAGCCGCGCGAACCCGGTCGTAGCCCTTCTTGTGCAATTCGATCGCCAGTTCAGGACCGCCGGTCTCGACGATCCGACCACCCAGGATCACGTGCGTGAAGTCGGGGCGATTGTGTTCCAATAAGTGTTCGTGGTGCGTGATGATCAGGATGCCCATTTCCTTGCCGCCAATGTCAGAAATGCTCTGACTGGCCAGGCGCACCGCGTCGACATCGAGTCCGCTATCGGTCTCGTCCAGAATGGCGAATTTCGGCCGCAGCATGGCCAATTGCAGAATCTCGGCCCGCTTCATCTCGCCGCCGGAAAACCCGTCGTTGACGTATCGGCGAGCGAACTCCTTGTCCATGCGCAACTGTTCCATCTTCTCGTTGAGTTCTTTGCGGAACTCGCGCATCGGAATCAGTTCTTCGCCCTCTTTACGATTCGGACGCCGCACGTTGGTCGTGGCATGTCGCAAGAAGTCGGCCATCTTCACGCCCGGCACCGACATCGGCCGCTGGAACGCCAAGAAGATGCCGGCCCGCGCCCGCTCGTTGGGCTCCATCGCCAGCACGTCCTCGCCGTTGAGGGTGATGCTCCCCTTGGTCACGACGTAGCCAGGGTGACCCATGATGGCGTAGCCCAGCGTGCTCTTGCCGGAGCCGTTGGGTCCCATCAACGCGTGGACCTCGCCACGTTTGAGCTCGAGGTTCACTCCGCGCAAGATTTCCTTGCCTTCGGGCGTAGCGACGTGCAGATCCGTAATCTTCAGTATTTCAGCCATTTCTCTCTCAGTGCGAGCGCGCCCTTTCGAGCGACGCAATTAACTCGCGACACAAATAAATCGAACAGTAATGTTTTAGCCCGTGATCTTTTGATGGTCGTACACCGGCGCCTCTTCGGTCACATCGACATAGCCGGAGTGATGTGGCACGGGCATTTCGTCGTCGACTTTCTGACCCACGCTGGCGCCGGCCAGCCGGGCAATCTTGTGCCCCTTGATCTTGTCTTGAATCCGCATCAATCCTTCCAGCAAGGCCTCTGGTCGCGGCGGGCAGCCAGGCACGTACACGTCGACAGGCACCACCAGATCGACGCCCTTGACCACGTGGTAGCCGTATTTGAAGTAAGGCCCGCCTCCCACCGTGCAGGCGCCCATGGCGATCACGAATTTGGGGTTCGGCATCTGGTTGTAAAGTCGGCGCACTCGGCTGCCCATCTTGTAGGTCACGGTGCCGGCGACGATCATCAGGTCGGCCTGGCGAGGACTTGCGCGAAACGCGCCCGCGCCAAAGCGGTCCATGTCGAAGCGGCTGGCGCCGGCAGCCATCATTTCAATGGCACAGCAAGCCAGGCCAAACGTCATCGGCCAAATGCTCGACTGGCGCGCCCAGTTGATGGCCTGTTCCACGGTCGTGGTAATGACGTTCTCTTCGAATCGTCCTTCAATCCAGGGTTGTGTCATGATTAGTCTTTCCAGGACATCGTCTTTCTAGGACAAGGGGGAGATAGCCTCGGTAAACCCCTTAATGTACTGGCAATAAGGCCTCATTTGAAGCGGTCAGTTCGATTCGAAACGACAACAGGCATCCCCATCCAACCGGCACTCCGACAGCTTCAAGCCACTTCCGACGAGTTCCGAAAGCATCATCCGCTCCAGCGCGCAAATACCCCGATCCTGCTCTGCCAATTGAGGATAAGGGCACGCCAGAGCCGTCAGCACCGGCAACGGATTCGACTGGTCCACGTCGAACGGCACATTCCGCTCGGCGAAAAGGTCGGAAACCGACTGCATTCGCTCCGCAGTCGTCGAACCGCTCACCTGCTGGCCATACATGCTGGCCATGGTTTTCGCGATTCGCTGCAATAGGCCGCGTCGGACCTCTGGATCCTTAATCGCCCGAATTTCCGTCCACAGGGCCAACGCCAAATCGACGAAATTGGCACCGGTTTGCCGGCGTCCCTTATCCGTCAACCGATAACGGTGGCTCGGTCGGCCACGACCTGCCCGGGCAATCTCGCGGTCGATCAGCCCTTGCGCCATCATCCGCACCAGTCGCTGGCGCACCGCAGTCGCGGTGACCTGCATGGCGCTGGCCAACGGAGCGACACCCAGCGGACCCGCCTTGCGAAGCAGGTCGAGGATGCCGATGTCGGAGCTCTCGGTAATGGGGCTCTCGGGATCGTGGTCCATAGTCGCCTTCAAAAGGTTTGATCTGCCGTATTCATCTTATCGATTTGTACATTTTTGACAACCCAATGTTTGAAAAATGCTATTTAAATATAACATACTGACATCAAAAGACTTAAAACAGCCAACAACACTCGCTTATGAGCGATTTTTGTCGAGCTGAGGGAAATATCGATCGACAATCAACGAAAAGTCCGCTGGAGTGGCCGCTTGGGCAACTTTCGTGCGAAATTCCCGAGCGCCCGGCCGCCCTTGAGCATAACAGCAGGCATATTTCCGCATCAGGATGGTGCCCTTCGTCGGCCCAAACCGCTCGCACACGAGTTTGTAGTGTTCCAGCAGCAGGTCGCGCTCTTCAGCCAGCGTCGGGTCGGGTGGAACTGGCTCGCCGATCAGCGCGGCTTGGATCTGACGGAATAGCCAGGGGCGATTCAGCGCTGCCCGCGCGATCATCACTCCGTCGACCGCATATCGCGCAAACGTTTGGAGCACGGCGTCGACAGAATCCAAGTCGCCATTTCCGATCAGCGGAATCCGTTTCAGATGCGGCTTGATAGCCGCAATCTGCTCCCAATCGGCCGAGCCGGAAAAAAAATCGGCAGCCGTGCGACCATGCACGGTCAAAGCCGCTCCGCCAGCCTGTTCCACGACCTGCGCAATCTCGATCGCGTTCATGGCGCTGCGCGTACATCCCAGGCGAATTTTGGCCGTCACGGGCGTGGGAGCGCACGCGCGAACCACGCGCTCGACGATCGCCCCGACCTTGTCCGGAAACCGCAACAAGTAAGAACCGCTGTGGGCCCTTTCGGTCACCTGCTTGACGGGGCAGCCGAAATTGATGTCGACAACACTCACCTTGAACTCATGGGCCAGCTTCGCGCCGACTTCGGCCAGCGTGGCGGGATCATTGTCCCAGATTTGTACGGCCAGCGGACGAGCCTCTTCTTTGACTCCCCACAGCCGGTCCGGCAACTCGTCTTCTTCTTTCTCGAGCCACAAGAAACCCTTGGCGTGGACCATCTCCGTGGCTTGCAGGCCGGCGCCGCCGAACTGCCGCACGATCTGGCGGTAGGCATAGTTCGTAAAGCCGGCCATCGGAGCTTGCAGCACCGGAGGATCGACGACCAGCGGACCGATGCGAAGTGGCTGTACGCGCGGCGCGGCGCGGCCAGACAAAGCCGGATCGCCGGCCCCCTTATCCACGGCCAGAGCCTTCTCGACTGTCGAGCTCGCCATCGTCTAGTATCGCTCTGTTAGGTATCGCCCCGCGCGGTGCGTGCAATGACGAGCATCTTCACCAATTCGTCATTCGAGATGCCAGCGGGCATGATCGCCAGCGCGTAGCGCGCGATCGCGATATTGTACCCTGTTAGATCGCTCAAGAAATCCAGGGTTTGGTGGTTTTGTCGCGCGGCGGCCCACAGAATGCGGTCCAAATGAGACAAACCGGCCGAAAGGTCCGTGCTCGACGTGCGATCCCGCAGCAGAGCAGCCCGTTCGGCATCACACTGAATCACCGAGTCGGCACGCTCCTCCAATTCCGTATATTGCCGGCGAAGTAGCTCAGCTCGGTGCGGTTGCCGCTTCGATGCTTGAGCCCCGATTTGGTACCCACCCGACTGCGGCGGCGTAGCGGGCAGCAGCCAGGGCTCGTCCACTCGCCGGCCGGCCAATTGCGTCAGGTTATATTCAGCCGTCAATAGAGCCACGTGGGCATCGGTCACCGCGGCATGAGCGGAGCGGCGAGCAGCTTGCAGGCGGACCCCCGCTTCCGCAATGCCTGGCCGATCTCGCATGCCAATCGCCACGGCCGACAGCGCGTTGAGCTGCTGAGAGTGATCGTTCAACGCCTGGTAGCGTGCCGCCTGCTCGCGGGTGCGCCAATAGGCGGCGATCAACGCCATCCGATTGTCGGGCGCGACTTGGCGCAAGCAATCGAACAACGAGACGGGCTGCCCGGCATCGGGCGGCAAATCGCGGTCCCAGTGCAGCAGGCTGGCCAGCTTTTGCACGCGCAATGGCTGCGAACTGACTTTCAGCAGGGGTTCGTAAACGCCACTTTCGTCGACGCCTGAATTGTCTGGCTGGTAGTTTGCGATTCGCAGTTCGGCTTCGGTCGTGTCGTCGAGGGCAGCCTGGTCGTTGTTCTCCGGCGATTCGGCAGGCGCTTCGCTATCGCGCGGCTTCGAGCGGCCAGCCGGGGGTTGAGCGGGCCGCTCGGAATTGAGGACCAATTTTGAGACGAGAACCTTGTCGCTGGTTCCGGCCGGGATGACGGTAAACAAATACTCCGCGATGTCCTGGTTGTATTCGCGAACCGCCACGAGAAAAGCTCGTCGCTCGAGCTTCAATTGGTTAAGAGCGGCCAACAAGGTGTGCAAATCCTCGCCCGCGTCATGAAACTTTTCGCCGCTGGCGTCGACCACGTCGAGCGCGGCCACAATCGCCTCGCCATGGTAATCGATCGACTTCTGCCGCAGCGGCAGCGTGCGATGGACCAGACGAATGCGCGGCGGAGCCGGGCGATTGCCAAATATGGCCTCGTAATACAAGTTGTACCCGCCCACATGTGGGCGATCGGTCGTCAGCGGAAGCGCGGCTTCGCTTTGCATCCCCAGTAACTCGGCCAGTTCCTGCTGAGCTTGGGTAACGGCCAATTCGGCGTCAAGCACGTCGGCCCGCGCGGCGGCCCTGGCGCTGAGCGTACCCGGCGAGTTGGTGTGCGGTTCGGTGAATTGCTTGAGCCGATCGCGCCCATCGCGGGCCCAATGGTAATCCGCATGCGCCGTACAGAGCCGCCAATAAGCTTGCGTAATCTTGAGCTGTTGCTGGCGGTCGGTCGAGCGACTAACGGCCGTCAAAAGCGTTAGGGGCTTGCCCCTGAGGGCACCTTCGATCGGGTTTTCCAAAGCACGAAACAACAATTCGGGCGGGCGAAGGCGCGCTCGTGGCCCCTTGTCCACCGCGGGGAGGTTCGAGTCGGGTGCGGCCTCCTCTTGCTGCTGGGAACCAAACCGGGGCGCCTCGTCCGCCGGCTCGCGTCCCCCCAGTGTGTCGTCAATCGCCGGCCCTCGCGCGCGAGCAGGCCGCGACGCGGGCTCGCCTCCACTTTCGAATTTCGCTGCCGGAGCGCCTTTCGACCGCTCGAGCTTCGGAGCATATCGGTCGTTGACTTGCGCCAACAGGCACCAGCTAATCGCAATCGCTGCAAGGTTCATCGCTCGCGTACTCCTTCGCCGGCAGGCTTAGCCAAAATGGCCCAATGCCCTAAAACTTACCGCCGCGGCGGAAAACGTCAATGTGAGCTATTCGGGCAAATTAGGCCACTCGCGCCGTCGATGTCGCTTACGAATACAAATTGAGTATGGACGCCTGACGCAAATCCTCGGTTAGTCGGGCTGGCTGCGGAGCACAAAAAGCTGTTTGTACAAATAGGTCTCTTCGCCCACCGGCCAGGTCAATCCACTCAACAACCCGGCTAGCTCCTCGTTGACGATTCCGTCGATGGCCGCTTGGATCTCGCAGGCGCCCGGACCGCACGTGGCCATGAAGAAAATGGAGCGCAGTTCGAATCGGCTCGGCTGCTCCCAGTTGCTAACAACGGACCGCAACTGTTCCAACAGCGCCCGGTAAAAAGGGCTACCGAGACGCAGCTCCGGCGGCACTTTGCCTCGAATGCCAACTCGGCCGGCGAACAGATCCCAACCAGCCAAACGTTGTGGCTGCGTTTGTTTTCGACGGTTCTCAATGGGCGCGCCCAGGGCCGCCAGCAACGGCGAAAGCGCCAGCAGGTGCCATTCCGAAACGGCCTCATGCAAGGCACTGCTGCGATCAGTTCCCACGCCCAGCGCACCCACTCGAAAGCGGTCGCCACTGTCTCCGTCTACATGAATCTGGACGTCAAGCGGAGCCAGAGTATGAGCTCCTTGTGGGACAAATCCCTCGAAAGTGATCGAAAGTCCCAACCGATGACCATCAATGAGGAACTCACCCTCGTCAATCGTATAGGCGACGCCCGCCTCATCCAGATGATGGCGCACCGCGGCCTGCGCCGCTAGGTAGAAATCTTCAATCATCAGCCGCACTCCTCGGCCGAGAATACGCCGCCGCGCTCCAGCATTTGCCAAGCCAGCACGAAAAGGGCTGGACCGCTTTGGACAGTCCGTCGACAAACACAACGAGCTTTACCACTCCATGGCTTAGCCAGGCGTATCCAGGTAGGGATCTTGACCCATTTGAGCCTGGACCTTCTTGCGTTCCTTTTCGTGGTACATCAGCACCTTACGATCTCGGAAGTGCCGCCGCTCCATGATCGTCTGCGATTTCAGAAACAGTCTGTTCAAATGATCGCAATTGCCCGGTGCTTCCTCGCCCTGCAAGCGATAGCGCTTCGCCTTCTCCGGCCCCAGGCCCAAAAGCAACTCATCGTCTAAAGCCAGATAGACGCGGAACGTTCCCGGATCGCCTTGGCGGCCACAACGACCGGCCAACTGTCGATCGATGCGGGCCGATTCGTGCATTTCCGTCACGATCACGTGCAACCCGCCAAGCTCCGCGACACCCTCGCCCAGCTTGATGTCTGTTCCGCGACCGGCCATATTCGTCGACACGGTGACCTTGTTCATCCGCCCGGCATTGCTCACGATTTCGGCTTCGGCCGCAATGTGGTTGGCGTTAAGAACGTCGTGTTCGACCCCCATGGCCCGCAGCAACTCGGAAAGATGCTCGGACTTGTCGATCGAGCGTGTGCCGATCAAGACTGGCCGGCCGGTGGCATGGACCTCGGCGACTTCGTCGGCGATGGCCTGCCATTTCATTTCGCTGCTCCCAAAAACTCGGTCGGTCAGCTTTCTGCGGATGGCGGGGCGGTTGGTGGGAATTTGCATTACGCGCAATTTGTAGATCTTCTTCAACTCACCGGCGGAACTGGAGGCCGTTCCAGTCATGCCCGCCACTTGCGGATAGAGCTGGAAGTAGTCCTGGACGGTGATGCGCGCCGCCTGACCCGTTTCGACCGACACTTCGACGTCTTCCTCGCTGGCTTCGACCGCCTGGTGCAATCCCGCGCGCCACTTGCGCCCCTCGGCCATGCGGCCGGTAAACTCGTCGACGATCACGACTTCGCCGTCGCGCACCACGTACTGCCGATCGCGAAAAAACTCGCGTTCCACTTTGATCGAGCGCTCGATGTGTTCGTAGATCGTGAACATGCCAACCGAGTGCATCGCGTCGGGCTTCGGTAACATGCGCACGAATCGCCGGCCCTCTGGAGTCAGCTCGACCGTCTTTTTCTCGTGGTCGTACTCGTAGTGCTCATCCTCCTCGAATTGATCCGCCACGGAAGCAGCCCATTTATATGCCTCGACCGCGACCAACTGCGCTTCGCTCGGCAGCGCGCTGATGATCAAGGGAGTCCGGGCTTCGTCGATCAAGATGCTATCTGCCTCGTCCACCAACACGAAAAATGGGGTTCTCTGCACCGGTTTCTCGCCCGACTCCGAAACCAGGCCCAGCATGCCTCCCAAAAAATCGGTTTGGCCTTCGCCGATCCGACGCAACAGCAAGCGGTCTCGGAGGAAATCGAATCCAAATTCTTTCGACGTGCCATACGTCACATCGCAGGCATAGGACTTCCTTCGCTCGGGCTGCCCCATTTGGGTTTCAACCACGCCCACCGTGATTCCCAGGCTCTCATAAATGGGCTTCATCCAGTCGGCATCGCGACGAGCGAGGTAATCATTCACGGTGGCCAGGTGCGCCCCTTTTCCCTCCAGCGCGGCCAAGTATAACGGCAAGGTCGCGGTCAAAGTCTTGCCTTCGCCGGTCTGCATCTCCGCGATCGACCGATTGTGCATTGCAATGCCGCCGAGCATCTGCACGTCGAAGTGACGCATGTTCAATGTGCGCCGGCCAGCTTCGCGCACCAAGGCAAATGCTTCTGGCAGGATATGGTCGGCCGGCTCGCCGCTCTTGACGCGGTAGCGCAAGGACAAACTATGCTTGCGAAAATCGTAGGTGTTCAGTTTTTCGAACTGCTCCTCGTACGAAGCGATTTTCGGCAACGTGGCGGACCAACGGGCGATCTTTTGGCGCGTCAGGGTATTGGACAGCGCTTGCAAGGGAGCTTGGATTATGCTCAAGACCGTGGTTCCCCATTCAGCAAGTTCGTGACGTATCGAGCCTGGCGGCAAACTTCGTCGGGAGCGCGCACCAGCGGACAAGGATGTGCCCCCGAAGGGATACCTCTATTGTAAGTCACGACGCCAGCTTGAATAGAGTCCGCCGAGGCCGGACCGGAAGACGGGCCAGAGGTCGCCATGAATGCGTCGGCGGCTCGATGCCATCGAGCGAGTAGAGGGTGGCGGCTGTGTCGGTCGAGCGGAATTTACCGACGTTTCCTTTGAAACGGGGTTTGCAACGATTCCAGCCCCCCGTTCGTCGCCCTCTTGGGCTGCTACGGTGAACCTTACCCGAACGCGAGCGAGCGTTGACTCACGGACCAGTTGCAGCTTAGCAGCACGTTCAGCGCAGATCCTTTCCGCACGCTGTTAGTTAGCTTTGGTTATAGAGAAACGATCCGCCCGGCGGCGAGTACTTGTCCTTCGGCGGAATCACCATGGGGGGCGGAGCCTGCGGCGCAACAACTGGTGGACCGACCGGCACGGGCGCCGGAGCGACCGTCGCTTGGGGAAGAGTTTGCGGCGTGCTGGGAGGATAGTACGGCTCGCCCGGCGTAACGACGGCCGCCTGGCCCGTCGCGGGCGGAGGCACCGTCGTGCGCAGGAACGGATTCGTCGCAGGCTGCGAACCGCGGCAACCCATCAGCACGGCAGAGGACAAAAGAATCGCCCAAGGCCGTTTCATCGAAACTCCTTTCGCCCGACCTCGCTCGCCGCCAATACCTTGAGCCCGACTCGCCTTCAAGGACTCGCGCGCAGTTTGCAAGGCCGATTTCTCGAATGAAATACGAACAGAAACGACAAGACGTGATCCGCACGCTCCAGTTTGCGCTAGATGGCGTGGGGCGATAGAATAGCGATTTCCGGCGCAGGGTCCAGATCGGTTAAGGAGACAAGACTCCCAAAAATCCCGACAGCCTCGAGCGCGCCGATCTGCTAGCGGGCGCTTGCTTGCTGCACGAACGGGTTCAGGTAAGTTCTACCCCTGCTTGCCGCTTTGTCGGGCGAGGATTTTGGCTCGCTCTTCGGCTGCACAAAAGGATTATAGATGATCGGCGAGGCTTCGATCTTGTTTTGCGGAACATCAGGCGTCATCACGCCCGGCGGATAGGCGAACGGGCTATAGCCATAAGGCCGCGCGACCGGGTGGCTGTAGTACACCGGCGGGTAGAGGGCATAGTAGGGTGGCCGCTGATAGCCGCCGCCACCGTATCCGCCGCTGTAGTTGTAGTAGCCAACGCCCCAGCCGCTCGACATGCCGCCACCGAGGCCCAAGCCTCCGATACCGTACTGCGCATGCGCAGACGACGCCGAGAAAATGCCAGCCAACAGGATCGCACCACCCAACCACAATCTGATTTGCCCCGTCATTGAACTGCCTCGCGATTTAAAGCCACCGGCGACCAAAAAGATCCACTACTTTGCAGGCTATTTGCCAGAATGACGAAGTGCAATCCTTAAAATAGGAAAAATGGGGGCTATTTTTCGACTTCACCCGGCTCGGGGGCATCGAGTTGCGGAAGCAGGTAGGGCGTGGCCGCACCCTCGACTTTGGGAACTTCGTGGATCACCTTGCCATATTCCTGTGGGTCGAGCGGTTTGCCGCAGCCGGCCGCGGAAATGCCGACCATAAAGCCAAATCCCCAGGCAATCGCCTGGAGCCGGTGGACGCCCCGTGCTGTAATCGTGCTTGCGATCTTCATACGTCCCGACTCGTGCTGGAAACCCGCAGTGCTCACCGTTCCATTATGACCAATCCATCTCTCACGCACGAGCTAAAAACCGAAGCCAGCCGCCAGGGATTTGACCTGGCCGGCGTCTGCCCGGCTGTCACGCCGGAGGGGATCGACCGCTTCGGCCAATGGATCGCCGCTGGCTATGCCGGCGAGATGAGCTACCTGACTGCACGCACCGAGGCCTACACCCATCCGCGGCACGTACTCGACGGCGCGCGAAGCATCCTGATGCTGGCCATGAATTATCGCACGGACGAGCCCGAAGTGCCTCGACCTGGCGACGGACGCATCTCACGCTATGCCTGGGGGACCGATTATCACGAATTGATTCGGGATCGCCTGAACGCGCTGGCCGGCTTTCTGCAGGGCAGATCGCCTAAGGCATTGGTCCGCACGGTTGTCGATACGGCTCCACTCTTGGAACGCGAGTTCGCTCAACTGGCTGGGTTGGGTTGGATTGGAAAAAACACGCTCTTGCTCAATAAGCAGAACGGTAGTTGGTTTTTCCTGGCTGCCCTGCTGACCGATTTGGAACTTGAGTACGACCGGCCCCACGCCACCGACCACTGCGGCACGTGCACGGCTTGCCTCGATGCCTGCCCGACCGACGCGTTCGTCGATGCCTACGTGCTCGACGCTCGCAAGTGCATCAGTTACTTGACCATCGAAGTCCGAGGCGCTGTTCCCCGGGATCTGCGCCCCGGGATTGGCGATTGGCTGTTCGGCTGCGACATTTGCCAGGAAGTCTGCCCGTGGAACCATCGGGCTCCGATGACGCCCGAGCCGGATTTCAAGCCGCTCTCTGGCATGACCAGCCTGGATCTCATCGAGTTGTTTGCCCTCGACGAGAACGAGTTTCGCGCCAAATTTCGCCACACGCCGCTCTGGAGATCCAAACGGCGAGGATTATTGCGCAACGCAGCGGTGGTACTGGGCAATCAACGTCCACCGGCGGCTGTATCTGTCCTAATCCAAGGCCTGAACGACGACGAATCGCTCGTCCGCGGCGCCTCGGCCTGGGCGTTGGGACGCTACGACCAGGAAGGACCTCGATCGGCATTGAAAGCCCGGCTCGAGCGTGAAACCGATCGCGACGTGCGAGCCGAAATTGAAGCGGCGCTAGCCTACGCAGCCGCCGGCTCTTGGCAATCTTGCAAATCGCCCCCGTCGGGCAGCGGATGATGGCCCGGCAAGTCTTCGGCGTACCATGCGTCGAGCACCGTTTTCCACTCTCCCGGCCGTGTCACGGCGACGAACGCGTCGCGAACGGCTTGAGCCTGCGGATGGAGCTGCGAGTATTTGATGCCGAACTTGCGCATTTGCCGGCCGCAGTGAACCGGGCCGTACAGTTCTTCGGCCAGCCGGTAGTGTTCGAAAATCACGGCCTTCTGCTCAAAGACACTCGGCGGCGCCGGCAGCGGCAGGCCAGCGGCCAGCGCCCGGGCTTGGCTAAAGATCCAAGGGTTGCCGATCGCGCCGCGCGCCGCGGTCACGCCGTCGACACCCGTCTGCGCGAGCATCTCGATACACGCTTGCGGCGTAAACAAATCGCCGCTGCCCAGCACGACGCGTGTGCCAGCGTGTTGCTTGACTTCGCGCAAAAAATCCCAGCGGCTCGGGCCGACGTACTTCTGTTGCACCGTACGTCCATGCACCGTGATGGCGGCCACTCCGCGCTCAAAGGCGCCGTCGAAAATCTGGTAAAATTTGTCCCGGCTTTCGGCCGTATCGTCCAGCCCGCGCCGCATCTTCACGGTCACCGGAACGTGCGGCGGCACCGCCTCGCGGACGCGAGAGACAATCTCCAAGGCCGTTTCGACCTGGCTGAGCAAGTATCCGCCCCGGCAGCGGCCCAATACTTTCCGGACTGGGCAGCCGAAGTTGATATCGACCACGTCGAAGCCGGCAGCGACCAGGTGCTCGGCCGCCGGGCCGAACTCGACCGGATTGGCGCCCATCAACTGCGCCCCGACCGGATGCTCTTCGTCGGTCACCTGCATGTACCGCCGGGCCTTCGCGCCCTTGGTGACCTCGTTGACGAACCGATCGAGCATCACTTCGCACAAAGTATACGAAGCGCCCAACCGCCGCGCGATCACGCGCATCGCCCAATCGCTATAGCCCGACAGCGCCGCTTGAACGACGGGAAAGTCAAGTTCGATCGGCCCGAGCCGTAGCGGGGGGAACATATTAAGAATCGTCAGGGTTTGAGTAGCGTCAAGTCAACGCATTCTAACACCCTACACTGCCGCCTTCGAGTGCATCAACCAATCCCCAGTCCCGAACCCCTAATCCCTACTTCCGCCGCCATCCGCTGAAACACTTCCGCCCAATTCCCCAACTTCGTCTGTCGAAACAGCCGCATTGTCGGATACCAGGGCGTATTCTCGCGCTCGCGCATCCAGCGCCAGTCGGGCATCGCGGCTTGCGCTAGCCACACGGGCACACCGAGCGCGCCGGCCAGATGGGCCGTGGCCGTGTCGCACGAGATCACCAGATCCAAGTTTTTCATCACGGCCGCCGTGTCCATGAAGGCTCCACTGGCGTCGAGATCGGGACCCAAGTCGATGACTTCGAATCGATTCTTAAGGCCGGCCAATTCCTGGCTGCCGATTTGCTTTTGCAAGCTGATCAGGCGCACGCCTTTCTCTTGCGCCAGCGGCGCGAACTCAGCGAGCGGAAACGAGCGAATCCGGTTCCACGTGTAAGCCGGATTGCCATGCCAACTGATCCCGATCCGAAATCCGGGATAAGCCAAAAGCCGCTCGCGCCATTGCTCCACCAGAACGGGCCGCGCCTGCAAGTAAGGCACGTTGTTGGGCACCGTTTCGACCGTCGTGCGAAACGCCCAGGGCAAGCTCCACATACCCAGCTCGAAGTCGCAGCGCGGCCACACTTCGTCGCGCGAAACAAGCGGGCAAAGGTTCGCTTCGCTCAACAGCGGAATCAACGATCGCGGCACGGCCAGAATGGGCCGCCCCCCCTGCTCTTTCAACAGCGGAATGTAGCGGACCAACTGCAAGATATCGCCCAGCCCTTGTTCGCTATACACAAGGATCGAGCGGCCGGCCAACGAGCTGCGATCCCACTTGCGCTCGGGCGTCGCACGCGGTTCGTGATACGTCGGCAACTGCTGCCGCCATTCGTGCTCTTCCCAGCCTTCGGCAAACCGGCCCGAGGAAACCAAGAGTGTGGCGATCGCACAACGATCTTCGGCGGTGGTTCGTGCGCGCGCGAGCGTTTCGACCAACAAGCGTTCGGTCTCCGCCCTGCGGCGCCGCGCGAACAGTGTGAAGCACAAGTGCGCTCGTGTGCCGGGATAATTAGGGTCGATCCGCAATGCCTGTTCGTAGCTGGCTTGCGCGTCGCCCATTTGACTCAACGCCGCGCAACAAGTGCCCATGTTGTGATGGAACGCAGCCTGCGAGCCATCCGAGATGATGGCACGACGAAAATACTCGCGCGCCGATTCGAGCTGGCCAGCAACCAGCGCGATCAACCCCAACTGGTGCCAACTGGGAGCGTGCCGCGGTTCGCTGCGCAAGATCTGCTCATACACCGCAGCCGCTTCGGACAAATGGCCGGAGAGTTGCAGTTCACTTGCCCGTTGGAGCAATTCAGAAATCGTGGGCATTGTAAAACGTCGCGAAAAAAACAAGAACGCGAGAACTCATTACGAGCTTAACACACTTAGCTTGCTGGGTGCACAGACGGAGAGGTTGAACGCCGGTCCATGCAGTCGCACTCGCTCATTCTACCGCCCCCCTCGCACCAATAACTGAGCCAACTCTACCCGTTGGCCACGGCGCACGATGGCGTCGACGATCGCCAGGTTCCGCGCCAGCAGCGGGTCGGAAGCTTCTCGGTCACTCAGGCAGCGCCCGGCAGTGGCGCGAACCTGGCAATAGAGCTCGAGCGTGCGACTGATCTTGCCCATGTCACGTTCAAAGCCGCGCGCTTCGGCGGGACTCTTCTTGGGACAATTCCAGCAAGGCGTCGGGCTGCCCGGCGGACGACGAACGGGCCGGCCTGCCCGTTGGACCAGCCGGTGCTGATCATCGAACAGCCATGTCTGACATTGCTGGCAAGTTCGTTTGAGTAACTGGGGATGAAACAACAATAGATTCACCCCCATGATCAGTTTTTTTCGTCGTGCTCCAAACGCACATCGCCGACAAGTCGCCCGGAGAGCACCGCCTCGGCCTCTTCTTCCATCGCACGCTCGCGATCGTCTACAGACCATTCGGGGTCCACGTCCGAGGGAGTCCAGCCCAACACGATCCGGTGCAGCTTGACAAACAACTCGGGCTGGAGCCGCAGCAAAACTTCGGCCGAGATCGGCACCTCGCGCGAGTGCGCGTCGACCAGATCCCAAATCACGATTTTTTGAGCGGCGAAACGGGCCACGTGGCCATCGTAGATATGTGCCCTCAGCCGGGCCGCCGCATCGCTCAACTGGCTCCGCTCCTCGACCAGTGCCGGCCGATACGTAAACCGCAACGCCCCGTGCATCAACGGAACCGCGGCAATGAAGCCCTCCTGCGTGTAGCCATCATGAAAGTAATTGGCGCGTTGCATCGGCTGGCCCCTTTCTATCAATCGAAAAAGAAGGAGATCGAAGTATGACGATTAGCGAACGATCGCTAGAGCAACCCGATCGAGAACGCGACTGTAGCAATTTATCTTGACCATTTCCCCTGGCCGAATCGGCCACTTGACACTGCTCGGACTTAGGCCGCTACGGACTGGCATTCGCCCGCGCGATTGTTTAGGCTGGCATTCTGCTGGGAAGCTGCGAATTTGACGCGCAAACTTGTGGCTGCCGGACCTTGTGATACGGAATTCGCTTCGGGGCTTGAAACTGGCTTTCTTATGAAGATCGTCTATCTGGCTGCGGGCGCCGGCGGAATGTTCTGCGGCAGTTGCCTGCACGACAACACTCTGGCCGCCGCGCTGTTGGCGATGGGCGAAGACGTGCTGCTCGTGCCCACCTACACGCCCTTGCGCACCGACGAAGACAACGTCAGCGACTCGCACTTGTTTTTCGGCGGCATCAACGTCTATCTGCAACAGCACTCGGCACTCTTTCGGCATACGCCCTGGTTTGTCGATGCGCTGTTGGACCGGCGCAGCGTGATCGATTGGGCCACCCGAGGCGGGCCGAGCGTTGAAGCGGAAAAGCTGGGCGATCTGACGGTTTCGATGCTGCACGGCGAGGAGGGGCGCCAGCGCAAGGAAATTCACAAGCTCGTGCATTGGCTCAAGCACGAGGCCCGGCCTGACGTCGTACACCTCTCGAACGTCATGCTGATGGGCATGGCCCGCGAAATCCGCAAGCTGGGCATTCGCGTGGTTTCAAGCTTGTCCGGCGAAGACATCTTTCTCGAAAAGCTCATCGAGCCGCACTACAGCCGGGCCCGCGCGGCCCTGCGCGAGCGAGCGAGAGATGTCGATGCGTTCGTGGCTCTGAACAACTATTACGCCGACTTCATGACCGACTACATGGATGTCTCGCGCGAGCGAATCGAAGTGATCCCGCACGGGCTGAACCTGACGGGACACGGCACGCGTGGCTCGGCGCGCAATGGCACTTTCACGATTGGCTATTTGGCACGAATCTGTCCGGAGAAAGGATTGCACAATCTCATCGCCGCCGCGGAGTTGCTCTTCGCAGATCGCGACGTGCCTCCGTTCCAAATTCGGGCCGCCGGATACTTGGGCGATGCCGACCGGCCCTATCTCGAGACCATCACCGATCGGGTTGCGGGCTGGAAATCGCCAGAACGATTCCAGTATGTCGGGGAACTGAGCCGCGAGGGGAAAATCGAGTTTCTGCAAAGCCTCGATTGCTTCAGCCTGCCGACGGTTTATCGCGAAAGCAAGGGACTGCCGGTCTTGGAGGCCCTGGCCAACGCGGTGCCGGTGGTCTTGCCCGACCATGGCAGCTTTCCCGAGCTCGTCGAGCAGACCGGCGGGGGCCTGCTGCACGATCCTGAGCAGGTCGATTCGCTGGCCCAAAAGCTCAAACACCTGCTGCAAAACCCCCGGGAAGGCGACGAGTTGGGCAGGCAGGGCCAGCGGGCAGTCCATCGCGACTTTCACGCCCAGGGCATGGCCCAGAAAACGCTCGACCTGTACCGGCGAGTGACGGACGCCAATCAACCTCAGTTTGCCAAGTGAGCAAGCGTGCCGGGCAGCCGTTCCCTGGGTTCTCGGGGAAGGCGTCGAGCCGTTTTCCTGGTCCGTCTTTTCCGCCCTATTTTCGCCCGGAAAGATGTTGCATTCAGCGCCAGCACCGCATTAAATTATGGATCACCAAGTTCGGTTGTTGACTTGGCGCGGCCCAGGGCTCTGAGGGCGAAAGCCGCCGCGCCACGTATTTCCAGATCGGGTGAATTCGCCCTGCGAGCGCAAAGGACCTTTGTGATGGCGAAGAAGATTTACGTCGGTAATCTCCCGTGGTCGACCACTTCGGCAACCCTGGAGACGTTGTTCAGCACTCACGGTGCGGTGAGCTCCGCGGAGGTGATCTCCGACCGCGAGACGGGCCGTTCGCGTGGGTTTGGGTTCGTGGAGATGGAATCCGACGATGCGTGCCAGCGGGCCATCGACGCACTGAACGGAGTGGAAGTCGATGGACGCGCCATCACGGTGAACGAAGCCCGCGAACGCGCACCGCGTCAGGGTGGCGGCGGCGGGGGCGGCGGTTATGGCGGCGGGGGCCGTGGAGGGCGTGGTGGTGGTAGTGGTGGTGGCGGAGGTGGTGGCCGCGGATACGGCGGTGGCGGCCGGGATTATTAACGGCTGACCGTCAAAAACACGGTCGAAGCTAAAAAACGCGGTGGCAGCGGCGGATGCAGCGCGGCTGGTCTGCAGCCGGCGGCCGCCCGAACGTGCTACCCAATAACCGCTTTCACGACGACGAATAAGTGACAGGGGGCTTGTCTTTCAGGCCCACTTATCGCCATACTGTTGGATTACAAAATACCTCCATCGGTGCCCGATCCTGCTTGCGATCGGTCTCCTTTGGCTGCAAATACGGTTTGAGACACTTTTTCCACGTAGGTTCTCGATTTATGAAGAAGTTCAAGGGGCCTCCCAAGCGACGGTCCAACAAGAATAAGGTTCGGGCGAAGAAGAAGGATCCGATTTTCGTCGACGGCGAACGTCCGCGTCCGATGTACGTCGACTACAAGGATCTCGACCTGTTGACCAAGCTCACCAATCGCCAGGGCAAGATCGTGGGCCGCCGCAAGAGCGGATGCACCGCCGCCAGCCAGCACGCCGTAACCCTGGCCGTCAAACGCGCCCGCTTCATGGCATTGTTGCCCTACGTCGGCGACTAAATACTCACGGGCGGCGACAACCGGGTAGCAGATCTGTCGATCAGCCACCACCGAGCTGTCGTAGGGCGCCGTTTCGCTACCGATGCTTCAGTGACCAAGTACACCGATGCGTCTGCGCGCACGAAAAACTGTATGACGCAACCCTACAAGACCACGCGCCGAGTCGAGTTTCGCGATACCGACGCGGCGGGCATTGCCCATTTCTCCATGCTTTTCGTGTACATGGAGCAGGCCGAGCACGAGTTGCTACGCCATCTGGGCCTGAGCGTGATGTCGGCAGACGAGGAAGGTCCGTTCACTTTCCCTCGGGTCGCAACGCGCTGCGACTATCAACG
>JAYVCO010000296.1:0-20900 GCA_043749935.1 Planctomycetia bacterium | reverse complement strand
TGACCAACGAGAACGGCATCAGCCGCTTGCACTTGCTGGATACCGCGACGAAACAGCACAAGCCTGTCGGCGACTTGCCTTCTGGCGTGATCAGCCACGTGCAGTGGCACGAAAATAATCGAGAGCTGGGATTTGTGGTCACATCGGCGCGGTCGCCGGCGGACGTCTACTCACTGGATACGGCGAGCGGCAAGGTCGACCGATGGACCACCAGTGAAACCGGCGGGCTGAATCCAACCACGTTCATCGAACCGAAGCTCGTTACCTGGAAAAGTTTCGATGGCCGCGAGATTTCCGGATTTCTCTACAACCCTCCGGCAAAGTTCCAGGGCAAGCGGCCAGTGATCGTCAATATCCACGGCGGGCCCGAGGGGCAATCGCGGCCGTTGTTTTTGGGTCGCAATAACTATTTCATTAATGAACTTGGAATCGCGCTCTTGTTGCCGAACATCCGCGGCTCGTCGGGCTACGGGAAATCGTTCTTGAAACTCGACAACGGATTCTTGCGAGAAGACACCTATAAGGACATCGGCGCCTTGTTCGATTGGATCAAAACGCGCGACGACTTGGATAGCGACCGGATCATGGTGACCGGCGGCAGTTATGGCGGCCACATGACGTTGGCCATTGCCACGCGTTACAACGATCGGATCCGCTGCTCGCTCGACGTCGTGGGCATTTCGAACCTGGTCACATTTCTCGAACGCACCGAAGGCTATCGCCGCGATCTTCGCCGGGTCGAATATGGCGACGAACGCGATCCGAAGATGCGGGCATTTCTGGAAAAGATCGCCCCATTGAATCACGCCGCGGACATCAAGAAACCGCTGTTCGTCGTCCAAGGCAAAAACGACCCGCGTGTGCCGCTGAGCGAGTCGGAGCAGATGATCGAGACGGTCCGGCGCAACAACACGCCCGTCTGGTATTTGATGGCTGCCGATGAGGGGCACGGGTTTGCCAAAAAGAAGAACGCCGATTTTCAGTTTTATGCGACCATTCAATTCGTGCAAAATTACCTGCTTAAATGAGGCCAAAGCCATGTCCACGGATCGTCGAGAGTTTCTGAAACGCACGGGGCAGGGGGCCGCCGCATTGGCTCTGACCGGCGCGGCGCAAGCGCGAGCGGCGAACGAAAAGTTTGTCGTCGGCCTGATCGGGCCCGGCGGCATGGGAAGCAACCACTTGCAACTACTGGCGGCGAACAAGCAATTGCAGTTGGCCTATGTTTGCGACGTCGATGAAACTCGCTTGGCCACGGCGGCCGCGACAGCCGAAAAGCTGAGCGGCACGGCGCCGAAGGCGGTCAAAGACTTGCGAAAAGTGCTCGACGACAAGTCGGTCGACGCTGTGTGGATCGCCACGCCCGACCACTGGCACGGCCCGGCCACGATCCTGGCCTGTGACGCCGGCAAGCACGTCTACGTGGAAAAGCCGTGTGCCCATAATATTCGCGAAGGGCGGTTGATGATCGAAGCCGCGCGGCGCAACAAGCGCGTGGTGCAAGTCGGCACGCAAAGCCGCAGCACGCCACATGTGCAACAAGCGATGGAGCGTCTGCGCAACGGAGCGATTGGCCAGGTGCTGGTCTCCAAAGCGTGGAACAGCCAGAAGCGCAATACGATCGGCCATGCGAAGCCGACCGATCCACCCTCGACGCTCGATTACGATCTGTGGACCGGCCCGGCGCCGCTGGTGCCGTATCAGTCCAATTTGCTGCCGGGCATTTGGCGCTGGTGGTATGACTTCGGCTGTGGCGACATGGGCAACGACGGCGTCCACGACATCGACATTGCCTGCTGGGGATTGGGGGTCGATACGCATCCCACGTCGGTCGTGGCGCTGGGGGAAAAATACTTTTTTGACGACGACCAGCAATTCCCCGATACGCAATACGTCGTGTTCGAGTATCCGGGCGACGGGCACGTAGGATCGAAGCGGCAGCTCATTTTCGAACAGCGCATCTGGTCTCCTTATATTCAGGAAGGCTACGAAAACGGCAACGCATTTTACGGCACGCAAGGCATGTTGATTCTCGGGAAGCGAGGCGGGTTTCGTATTTTCGGACCCCGCAACAAGCTCATCGAAGAAGTCACCGCCGGCAGTCCCGACCTTCCGGCTCATCACCAGAACTTTCTCGATTGCGTCCGCAGCGGCGCTCAGCCAAACGCCAGCATCGAGATCAACCACCGCTCGTCCGCGCTTTGCCACTTGGGCAATATCGCGACGCGGATGGGGGGCGCGATTCAATTTGACCCGCAGCGCGAGCAAATCGTAGGCAACGCGACTGCGGAAAAGCTGGTCAAACGAGCCTATCGCGAGGGCCATTGGGCCGTGCCGCAGGGCGCCTGAGCAAGTACACTAGTGTATATGTGTTACAACCGAGCGGTGCCGCTCGCGTTAAGAATTCTTGTTTGTGAATGAGTCGAGGTACTCGATGTCCACGTTGCGTTTGATGACACCCAATTGCGGGCTGCGGTCAGCCCGATGGATCCTTTTTTTCCTCGCTGCCACTCTTTCCGCTGCCAACTCCAATGCCGCGGGGGTCGCGGACTACGTGATCCAGATCAGCGTGGATGGCATGGGCTCCAGCTATCTCCAGTTGCTGATCAACGAAGGCAAACTGCCTAACTTCAAGCGGTTGCAAGACGAAGGCGCCTACACGCACAACGCTCGCACCGACTTTGATTACACGATCACACTGCCCAATCACACGTGCATGGTGACAGGCCGGCCGGTCATGGATAAGACCGCCAGTCCCGCCGCGATTGCCGGGCACAACTGGACCATCAACACGGACCCTGGCGATAAGACAATTCACGGCAGCCGGCACGACTACGTGAGCAGCACGTTCGACGTGGCCCACGACAATGGGCTGCGCACTGGCATGTTTCCGTCCAAGAACAAGTTCGTGCTCTACGATCAATCCTATGACGAAAAATTTGGTGCGCCCGATACGGTCGGCGCGGACAACGGTCGGGACAAGATCGACTTGTATGTGAAAGAAGGGAATTCGGCAAAGCTGATGGATCGCTTCGTGGAGGAAATGAAAGCCAACCCTTTCCAGTACAGCTTCGTGCACTACCACGACGCTGATACGGCCGGACATGCCAAGGGTTGGGGCAGCCCGGCGTATATGGACGCTCTCAAGTCGGTCGACGGCTACGTGGGTCGGCTGTTGGAGCTGGTCTCGTCGGACGAGAAATTGAAAGGCAAAACGGCGATCATTATTTCGGCCGATCACGGCGGCTATGGACTCGACCATGGCCAAAACCGCAATCCGCTCAACTATACGATTCCGTTTTACGTCTGGGGTCCCGGTGTCGCAGCCGGCAAGGACTTGTATGCCCTCAACGGCGACACGCGCCGCGACCCCCTCAGCAACCGGCCCGACTATGTGGACGCGGGTCCCCAACCGATCCGCAACGGCGATGGCGCCAATTTGGCTCTGTACCTGCTCGGCTTGGGTCCGATTCCTAGTTCGCTGATCAATGCGTCACAAAACCTCAAGGTACACTGATGCACCCAAAGCACCGCGCGGTTCTCTGGACCGCGATGCTGGCGCTAACTTCGGCTTTCTCTGCGAGCCTCGCTGGCGCTCAGTCGACGAACTATTTTCGCCGAGATCAGGGAGTGGCGGCCGTTGACGATCAGTCCCTGCCCGAGACGCTCGATGCGGCATCGCTGGTTTGGCAACTGGCGATCCCGTCTGGGCATTCGACGCCAACCATCGTGGGCGATCGTATTCTCGTCACGGGCCACGAAAACGGCGAGTTGGCCACGATCTGTTTGGATCGCCGCGCGGGCACAATCTATTGGCGGCAGAATGTCCACGTCGACCAGATCGAAAAGTTCCATGCCGAAGGTAGCCCCGCCGCTTCGACCCCGGCCTGTGATGGCGAGCGTGTGTTTTGTTTTTTCGGTAGCTACGGGCTCGTGTGTTACGACTTGGCGGGAAAGCCACTGTGGTCGAAGAAGTTGGGGCCGTTTCGCGATGAGTTTGGCTCTGCCAGCTCGCCAATGCTAGTCGACGGCAAGGTGATTTTGAGCGAGGACCACGATCTCGATAGCTTTCTGCTGGCCGTTCGCTCAGACAATGGAGAAACGGCCTGGCAGACCGCCCGCGAGGGTTTCACGCGCAGCTATTCGACTCCAGTCGCCTGGGAAGCGAACGGCAAGAAGCAGATCGTCGTTTCCGGCGCCTTGCAATTGGTAGGCTATGACCCGAAGTCGGGCGAGCAACTTTGGTCGCTCGATGGCTTCGCGCGGATCGTGAATACAACGCCCGCCAATGTCGGCGGCCTGCTCTACGTTTGCACGTGGTCGCCGGGAGGTGACACGGACGCGCGGATCGCGATGGAACCTTGGGCCACGGCGCTCGGGCTATGGGATCAAAACAAAAATGGCAAGCTTGAAGTCAAGGAGTTGCCAGCCGGGGAAGTCCAAGCTCGATTCTTCCGGATCGACCTCAACAGCGATCAGGCACTCGAAGAGGCAGAGTGGAACAAGTACGCCAGGATTTTCGAACTGGCGCAAAACACGATCGTAGCCCTAAAACCAAGCGAGGCCGGCGGCCCGCCGAGCGTGGTTTGGGAATACAAACGAGGCTTGCCGTACGTTGCCAGTCCGCTGGTGTATCGTGGCAACGTCGTGCTGGTGAAAGACGGCGGGGTCGTGACGATTCTCGACGCCAAGAGCGGCAAGCTCGTCAAACAGGCGCGGGCCCGCGGCGAAGGCAACTACTATTCGTCCCCCGTGGGCGGCGACGGCAAATTCTACACGGCTAGCGGCGGGGGCGTAGTGACGGTGTTCAAAGCCGGTCCCACGGCCGAGATTCTGGCTTCGCGCGATTTTGGCGAGCGCATCGCCGCCACGCCGGTGATTGCCGATGGCCACATCTATGTGCGGACCGAAAAGGCTCTATACTGCTTCGCCAAACGCTGAGTAGTCGGGCCGTTGCCATGGCGACCAATCACGAAGCGTTTCAACGGGCGGTCCGGCATCACCAGGCCGGGCAGCTTGCCGCGGCTGAACAAGGTTATCGGCAAATCTTGGCCACTGAGCCAGGCCATGCCGGCGCGCTGCATCTGTTAGGTGTGCTCGCCTTTCAATTGAATCGATTCGACGCGGCCTTCGATTGCATCAGCCGTGCCATCGCCATTGACCCCCGTCAAGCGACGTTTCACTGCAACCTGGGTGAAGTGTATCGAGCCCAAGGAAAAGTGGAGTTGGCCCAGGCATGTTACGAAACGGCGCTGCGGCTGGATCCGAACCTTGCGGCTGCCCACAACAATCTTGGACTGGCGCTGCAAACGCAAGTCGCGTTTTCAGCGGCCGCCGCGCACTTTCAAGAGGCGATCCGGATCCAAGCCAATTATGTCGACGCGCACTACAACCTTTCGCGCGTGCTCTTGTTGCAAGGAGACTACGAGCGCGGCTGGCAAGAGTATGGCTGGCGATTGCGAATGTCGGGCCATCCGCATCAAGGCTTCGCGCCACCCCATTGGGACGGCACACCTCTCGATAGCGGCACGTTGTTCGTTTATGCCGAACAAGGTCTGGGCGACACTTTGCAGTTCATTCGTTATGTGCCGCTAGCACGAGAGCGCACTCCGAACGTCGTCGTGCAGGTTGCGCCCAAGCTGATTCCGCTGCTGACGCAATCCGGTTTTACTGGTTTGTTGCCCGAAGGCGAGCCTTTGCCTCAATATGCTGCGCAGTGTTCGCTGCTCAGTCTGCCGGGCTTGCTGCATTCGGACGCGACCACGATTCCTGCTCAGGTTCCCTACTTACACGCGAATCCAGAATTGATCGCGTCGTGGCGCGCAGCGCTCTCCGGCGTGACAGGACTCAAGGTGGGCATCGCCTGGCAGGGCAATCGGGCCTTTTATTCCGACAGGTTTCGCTCGATTCCGCTGGCGGAGTTTTCTCCTATAGCCGCCGTGCCCGGCATTCGCCTGATCAGCCTGCAAAAGACAGATGGTGTCGATCAAATGGACGCACTTGCGGACCGATTTGATTTCGTAAAGCTCGGCACCGAATTGGATACAGCGCACGGCGCGTTCATGGACACCGCGGCGCTGATGAAGAACCTGGATCTTGTCATCACGTCCGATACGTCGATTGCCCATTTGGCCGGAGGGCTTGGCGTGCCCGTGTGGGTTGCGCTTTCGGTTGCGCCCGATTGGCGTTTCTTGCTCGAGCGCGTCGATTCGCCCTGGTATCCCACGATGCGTCTGTTTCGCCAGACTCGATTCAACCAGTGGTCCGACGTTTTCGAGCGGATCGCCGCGGCTTTGGCTGATTTTAATCATGATCACTCTCGCAAACCCATTGGAAATATCCCATGAAGCGTTCTCGCTGGTTCATCATTGCCATATTCATGGCCCTAGTGTCCGACGCGCCTGTCTCGCGTGCCGCGGACGCGGCTAAGCCAGAGGAGCCGACCAATTTCCGCCGGCCCGCGAATGACGCGGAGATGCGCTACTGGCTAGAGAACATGGTGTGGCATCACCGGTTCACGACGAGCGAAATCGAGGCCGCGACCGGTTTGACAGCCGCCGAGATCGAGTCGGCGCTCAAACGTTTTGAAATTAGCGCGTCGAGCAAGCCGCGACGCGCGGCTGGCAGTCCGCTGCTGGTGCTACCCTATCCTGGCGGTCGGCATCCACGAATCGGATTTCTGGATGGAGCGATTCGCCCGCAGCGTGAGACCAAAATCAGCGTCTTCACTCCCTGGGATGACACGAGCTATGTGGTTGCCGACCTGCCCGAGGCGATCTGGTCGAACCTGGGTCTGACCTATCTGGCCCACACGCACGTTCCGACCGTCTGGTCCAAGCAGAATATTGCGCTACCGCCGCTCGAATGGAACCGGCGCGACAACGGCACGCTGGATTTCGAGCGCACTTTGCCGAACGGGATCCGTTTTGGCACCAAGGTCGTGCCGTCGTCCACGGTGGTACGCATGGAAATGTGGTTGACCAATGGGACCCAGGAAACTCTCAGCGACTTGCGCGTACAGAATTGCGTGATGCTCAAAGGGGCTGACGGATTTCGCGAGCAAACGTCGGCCAACAAAGTGTTTTCCGCGCCGTACGTCGCGTGCCGAAGTGACGACGGCAAGCATTGGATCATTACGGCCTGGGATCCTAACAATCGCGCGTGGGCCAATCCTCCGTGTCCCTGTTTGCACTCCGATCCAAAGTTTCCAGATTGTGCGCCAGGCGAAACCAAGCGACTCAAGGGCTGGCTCTCGTTTTTCGAGGGCACCGATCTCGATGCCGAGCTGAAAAGCATCGACCAGACCGGCTGGCGCAAGCCCTGAGCAGGGTTGCAGTGCTCGGGAGGGCATTCTTTGTAACGAGTGAACCCCAGGGCCGGCCAGCGCCTCTCCTTCTTCTAGCGCCGTGCGGCGGTCCAGCCGGCTGCTAAGCGGTGCAGTAGCAGCAACTTCCGCTGACCTCGTGCGGTAGCGACTCTGAAGCAGTTTAGATATACTGTCGCACTGCAAAAAACCGTGCACAGCCCTCATTTTCGCGTTTGAAACAGCCTATGATTCGCGTTGCCATCATCGGAGCGACGGGCTACACGGCCCTGGAGCTGATCAAGATCTTGCTGCGGCATCCAGAGGTGGAAATCACCGCCCTGACGAGCCGCAGCGAAGGGAATCCGCACGTCGCTTCGGTCCACCCGCAGTTGGCGGGCCGCATCAATCTGCCGATGGCCGATTTGGGGCCGTCGGAGATAGGCGCTCGGGCCGATGTGGCGTTCAGTTGCCTTCCGCACGGCGTGACTTCGAACCTGGTGCCGAAGCTGCTCGACGCGGGATTGCGAGTGGTCGACCTGAGCGCCGATTACCGGCTGAACAGCCCGGAAGTATACGCCGAATGGTACGGCCAGAAGCATACCGACCCGACCCGGCTGGGCAAGGTGGTGTATGGCCTGCCCGAGCTGTTTCGCGAACAGATTCGCAGTGCCGATCTGGTGGCCAATCCAGGCTGCTATCCGACCTCGGCAATTCTGGCGCTGGCGCCGCTACTGAAGCGCAACCTCGTGTCCGCGACGGAGATCATCATCGATTCCAAAAGTGGCGTCTCCGGCGCGGGTCGCACGCCCAAGCTCACGACGCATTTTCCCGAGTGCAACGAAAGTATTTCGGCTTACAACGTTGGGCGGCATCGGCACATGCCCGAAATCGAACAGGTGCTCAGCACGGCCAGCGGCAAGACGGTGGAAGTGATTTTCACGCCGCACTTGGTTCCGATGGATCGTGGGATTCTCTCGACAAGCTACACCCAACCGCTCGCGCCCTTGACCGAAGAAAAGGCGCTTGAGACCATTCGCGAGTTTTACTCCAACGAGCCTTTTGTGCGCGTGGTAAATCATCTGCCCGGGACGAAAGATACGGCCGGCACCAATTTCTGCGATATTACCGCGCGCATCGTGCGTGGGCGACTGATCACGATCAGTTGCCTCGACAATTTGATCAAGGGTGCCTCGGGCGCCGCGGTGCAAAACTTCAACCTGATGTACGGTTTTCCAGAAACCACGGCACTCAACTAACGGGTTCGTGGCCGATTTTTTGTCGGCACGCTCTCGCACGCTAAACCCCGGGGCATTTTCGAATCCCATGACCATTGCCGTTCCTCAAGGCTATCGCCTGTCTGGTGTCTACTCCGGTGTCAAGCGAAACGCCACGAAGCTCGACCTTTCGCTCGTCGTATCGGATAAACCGGCGGTCGCCGCGGGCGTCTACACGCAAAACCGGGTCTTTGCCGCGCCGGTGGCGCTCGATCGGGCGCGCACGCCGGCCAATGATATCCGTGCCGTCGTCGCCAACTCAGGCAACGCCAATGCCTGCACAGGGCAGCGCGGGCTGGAAGATGCTGAAGAGATGGCGCGCGTCGCTGCGGCGACCTGCGGCGCCATGCCCAAACAAGCCTTGGTGTTGTCCACCGGAATCATCGGCGCGTTTCTGCCGATGGACAAAATCATTCCGGGCATTCACGCCGCCGCTGCCGCGCTGGCCGCCAACGAAGACGCGCTGGTGGCCGCGGCCCGTGGTATCTTGACGACCGACAGCACACACAAGCTGGCTGGCCGGCAAATCGCGATCGATGGCCGAAAAATCCAGATCGCTGGGATGTCTAAAGGTGCGGCCATGATCGGTCCGAACATGGCGACCATGCTGGGGCTGATCCTGACCGACGCGGCCCTCGACGTGGCCGATGCCCAGGCGATCTTGCGCGACGTGGTCGGCGAAACGTTCAACTGCATCAGCGTCGATGGCCACATGAGTACGAATGACACGGTGCTGCTCTTGGCCAACGGCGCCGCCGGCGGCAAACCGTTGGCAAAAAACGACCTCCAAATATTTCGCCAGGCTTTGCACGAAACCTGCGGCGAATTGGCGCGAGCCATTCCGGCGGATGGGGAAGGAGCGACACACTTGATCACGCTGGACATCGAGGGTTGCGCCACGCTGGATGCGGCCCGGCAAATTGCCCGCACCGTGGCGGATAGCCCGCTGGTAAAAACCGCGGTCGCCGGCGCCGATCCGAATTGGGGCCGAATCGTTTCGGCGGCCGGTTATGCGGGCATCGAGTTCGACCCCTCGCGGGTCGATTTGCGAATCAACGATTTTCTGTTGTACGAGCGCGGCGCGCCTGTCGAGTTCGACGCCACGGTCGTGTCCAATTCGATTCGAGAGAACCGCGATACGCACGTCGTGCTATGCTTTGGCGAAGGGGAGGCGCGCGTGCGGTTTTGGACGACCGATTTGACCGCGGAATATGTGCGGCTCAACGCCGACTATCACACATGACCACTCCGCTCCAGCGCGTGCGTATCGGTGCGGTTGTATTGGGCGTCGTTTTCGTCGCAGCCGTCGTCGGCTATCGCATCGCGGGTCGCGGTTGGCTCGACGCGATCTACATGGTCGTCATTACGGTCTCGACTGTCGGCTATGGTGAAGCCAGCGTGCTGCCGCCGGGCCAACAACTGCTCACGATCGGCGTGATTATCTTCGGGATTTCGGCGGCCGTATTTACCCTGGGAGGATTCATCCAAATGATGATGGAAGGCGAAATCGGTCGCGCGTTGAGTGTTGGTCGCACGACGCGCGCCATCGAACGGCTCAACGGGCACGTCATTCTCTGCGGCTATGGTCGGATCGGCCAGATTCTGGCGCAAGAATTGAAAACCAAGGGCAAATCTTTCGTAGTGCTGGACAGCGACCCTGAAGCCATCGCGGAAGCGCAAAACCAAGGCCACCTGGTACTGCTCGGAAATGCGACCGAGGAAGAAGTGCTCGTGGCCGCGGGAGTCGAACGGGCGGCATGTCTGGTGACGGCTTTGCCGAATGATGCCGCCAATGTCTTTATCACGTTGACATCGCGAAATTTGAACCGAGGTCTTCAAATCATCGCCCGAGGTGAGTATCAGACGACCGAAAAGAAACTGTTGCAGGCTGGGGCGAATCGCGTCGTGTTGCCGGCGGCCATCGGCGCGCTGCGGATGGCCGCCATCATCACTCGGCCTTCGACCATCGAACTCATGGAGTTGGTCGCCGGGCAGAGTGTTTTGGATGTGGAAGTTGACGAAGTCACGATTTCTCCTGAGAGTCCGCTTGTCGGCAAAACGATCGTCGAAGCCGAAGCCCGCCGTCGGCACGGCCTGTTGATGGTGGCCGTGAAGCAGGCCGTCGGCAACATGATCTTCAATCCGGGCGCCGAAGTCATATTTCAACCGGGTGACATCGTTATCGTCATGGGCCGATTGAACGATATCGACCGCTTCCGTCAGGATTACAAGCTCTAAGACGGTCTGTTGCAAGCGGTTGGGTGATTCTCGCGCTGCGTGCAAACGCGTCTGGGCCTCTTGACACGGCGCTCTGCTTCAGGGGAAATGGAAGCTATTCCCGCCCACCTTGCTTGGCCCCCGCCACCCTTGGCCTGGAGTGCTTCCGAATGACCTTCGATCCCAGTGTTTGGTGCAAGCGGTTTGCCGTCGTCTTCATCGCGCTGACGCCTGTATCCTCCTCCGTTTTTGCCGCCGATGTCCCGGCCGACCATGCGGCCCAAATGGCGCGTAGCACTGAGTTGTTCAAGAATCAGGTGCGGGCTCTGCTCACGACGCATTGCCTCAAATGCCACGGCGGAGAGAAGACCAAGGGGGAGTTCGACCTTTCGACCCGCGAGGGACTGCTTAAGGGAGGCGAACAGGGGCCGGCGGTCATTGCCGGAAAGCCGCAAGAAAGTCTGCTGGTGCGGCTGATTCGCCATGAGGACGAGCCCAACATGCCCGAGGATGCGGCCAAGCTTTCGGACGAGGCCATCGAACAGATTTCGGCCTGGATTGCCAGCGGGGCGGCTTATGACAAGCCACTTGTGGATACAGCCGAAGCTTTCACAGGCAAAACCGTGAGTGCGAAAGATCGGCAGTTTTGGTCATTTCAACCGCTGAGTCATCCGGCAGTGCCAGTAGTCAAGAATGAAGCCTGGTGCCGGACGTCGATCGACCATTTCGTTTTGGCTCGACTCGAAGCCAAAGAGCTGACGGCCAACGGACCGGTCGATCGTCGCAAATTGATCCGCCGGGCGTACTTTGATTTGATCGGCTTGCCCCCGACCGTGGCCGAGGTCGAGGCGTTCCTGGCCGACCGGGCTTCCGACGCCTACGATCGGCTCATCGATCATTTATTAACCAGCCCGCACTATGGAGAACGCTGGGCTAGGCACTGGCTCGATTTGGCCCGCTTTGCCGAGAGTCACGGTTACGAGCAAGACTATGACCGGCCCTCGGCTTATCACTATCGCGATTTTGTGATTCGTGCGCTAAACGAGGACATGCCGTACGACCGTTTTGTGAAGCTGCAACTGGCGGGGGACGAATTCGAGCCCGAAAACAATTTGGCATTGATGGCGACCGGTTTTCTCGGGGCTGGAACGCACGCCACGCAAATCACGGCCAACCAGGTCGAGAAGGAACGCTACGACGAATTGGACGATATGGCGGCCACGGTGGGTACGGCGATGCTGGGGCTGACGGTGGGCTGTGCCCGCTGTCACGATCACAAATACGATCCAATTCCCCAGGCCGACTATTACCGGCTAGTTTCCACATTCACGACCACTGTCCGCAGCGAAATGGAACTGGACTTCCATCCCGAGCGCTATCGCGAGGCCAAGGCGGCATTTGACCGCGATCACGGGCCGCTGGTCGAAGCCTTGGCCAGGTTCGAGCAGGAGCAGTTGCCCGGCCGGTTTGAAGCGTGGCTGGCACAAGATGCCAAACCCGTCGCGCCGAAGTGGCTGATCGCCGACGTGCAAAGCACGAAGTCGGATGGCGGGGCGACCTTTACACGGCAGGAGGACGGTTCGTATCTGGCGAGCGAGAAGAATGCGGGCCATGATGTCTACACGTTTGTGGTAGCCACTAAACAAACGACAATCACGGCCGTGCGCATCGATGCTCTGGCACACGAATCGCTGCCCAAGCACGGGCCGGGTCGTGCGGCCAATGGTAATTTTGCGCTGTCCGATTTTCAGTTGTGGGCCGCGCCGGCTGGCTCGCCCGCGCCGGGCGCTCCCGTGAAGCTGACTTATGCAAAAGCCAGTTTCGAGCAAAAAGACTTGCCGGTCACCGCGGCCATCGACGATGGCAAGACGACTGCCTGGGCGATCGACCCGCAAGTTGGCAAAGACCATGCTGCCAGCTTCGAGCTCGAAACGCCGATCAAGAGCGAACAAGGGACGACACTCACCTTCATCCTGAAATTCGAAAACAACACGGGTCACAACTTGGGCCGCGTGCGACTATCGCTGAGTGGCGACGCGAAACCAGTGGGCTTGGATGGCGAGCAGCAGCCCGAAGAAAGAATCGCGCAGGTCAACACCGCGATTGCCACGCCGGCAGCCGAGCGTAACGAGAAGCATCGCGAGGTGCTGTTGGCCTGGTTTCGCGGCCACGACGCGGATTGGCAAAAACTCGACGGCGCCGTTCAGGATCATCTAAAGCAGGCACTGAAACCCGAGTTGACCAAGGTGTTGGTCGCGACCGAAGGGCTGCCAGCGATTCGACTTCATACGCAAGGGGCCGATTTCTTTGAGAAAACGTTTTATCTCAAACGCGGCGATCTGAACCAGAAGCTGGGCGAGGCTCCACAAAGTTTCTTGCAAGTGTTGATGAACGCGCCGGATCGAGAGAAGCACTGGCAAGCACCACCGCCGGAAGGTTGGCGAACCTCCTATCGCCGCCGAGCTCTGGCCAATTGGATTACCGACCCACAGGCCGGTGCTGGCAACCTGCTCGCGCGCGTCATGGTCAACCGGCTTTGGCAGCACCATATTGGCCGCGGAATCGTGGCGACGCCCAGCGATTTCGGCGCTTCCGGTGAGCGGCCGACGCATCCCGAATTGCTCGATTATCTGGCTGGCCAGTTGATCGACGGCGGCTGGCGGCTGAAAGACATTCACAAGCAGATCATGACCAGTGCCGTGTACGTGCAAAGCACCGAGACCGATCCGCGGCGCGCCGGCTTGGATCCCGAAAACTCGCTGCTCTGGCACCGCTCGCGGCAAAGGCTCGAGGCGGAAGTGATTCGCGATGCGATGTTGGCTGCCAGTGGGCAACTCGACGAGCGGATGTATGGCCCGGGAACACTCGACGCGACCCATCGCCGCCGCAGTATTTATTTCACCGTCAAGCGCAGCCAGTTAGTGCCCAGCATGATGTTGTTCGACGCGCCCGATTCGCTGCAAGGGCTCGGTCAACGCGGCGCGACGATCGTCGCCCCCCAGGCCCTGGCGATGCTCAATAGCCAGCAGGCCCAAGATGCCGCCAAAGCGCTGGCCAAGCAACTATTGCCGTCCGACGGGGCAACGATCGAGCAGGCTGTGACCCGGGGATATCTTTGCACGCTGGCGAGACCGGCCGATGCCGAAGAGTTGGCCGAGTCGGTGGCATTCATACAACGGGCCACGGCGCTCTATCAATCGGCCGGCAAAACGGACGCGGCCGAATTGGCGCTAGCGGACTTTTGCCAGGTGTTGTTGGGGCTGAACGAGTTCATTTACATCGACTGAGTGCTCCCATGAAACTTCCGCACCTGTTCGCCTTACCTCCGTCAACATACTCATCGCGCCGGCAATTCCTTCAGCAGGCAGGAAGTGGCTGCGGAATCCTGGCGCTTGCGGCGCTGTTGGAGCAACAGGGTCTGCTTTCGACTGAAGCCAGGGCTGCCAGCAATGGTGCGCTATTGAACCCCATGGCGCCGCGGCCGGCCCATTTCGACGCCAAAGCCAAGAACGTGATTTGGCTGTTCATGAATGGTGGGCCAAGCCAGGTCGACACCTGGGACTATAAACCCGAGTTGGAAAAACGCGACGGCCAGGACTTGCCGGGCTTTGACAAGAACACCGGCTTTTTCACCGAGCAAGTCGGACCGCTGATGAAGTCTCCGTTCAAGTTCCAGCAGCATGGCCAGACAGGCACGTGGGCCTCGGAGATTTTTCCGAATCTGGCCAAACACGTTGACGACATGGCGCTCATTTATTCGTGCTTCACGAAAACCAACAACCACTCGCCAGCGTTATTCGAAATCAACACAGGCATGAGCCGCATGGGCTTTCCCTGCATGGGCGCGTGGGTGACCTATGGCCTGGGGACCGTGAACCAGAATCTGCCCGGCTTCATCACGATGTACGATACGCTCGGTCGCGGGTTGCCCAAGGGCCATGCCCAAAATTGGGGCGCCGGCTTTTTGCCCGGCGTGTTCCAAGGCACGGCGCTCAATGCCCAGGGCGCGCCGATCAACAATCTCTACCGCCGAGCGGACATGACCGACGAGCAACAGTTGGCGCAACTCGATTTGCTCAGGCGGTTGAATAAGCACCAGGAACAAGCCCAGGAAGCGGATCTGGCGGCCCGCATCGAGAGCTTCGAGTTGGCTTACCGCATGCAAATGGCGGCGCCCGAGGCGCTCAACATCGACAGCGAGCCGGCGCATATTCGCCAGTTGTATGGCATTGATGATCCCCAATGCACCCATTTCGCCAAGCAGGTTCTCACCGCGCGCAGGCTGGTCGAGCGGGGCGTGCGATTCGTGCAGATCTATAGCGGCGGAATGGAAAACGAGCGCAGTTGGGACGGGCACGCCAACATTGGCCAGAACCACACTCAGTTTGCTGGCGAAACCGATGTGCCGATTGCCGGGCTCTTGACCGATTTGAAGCAGCGCGGCTTGCTCGAGTCCACGCTCGTGATTTGCAATGGCGAATTCGGCCGGCTGCCGATCGTGCAGAAGGGCGGCACGGGTCGCGACCACAACCCTCACGCGTTCACCACCTGGCTCGCCGGCGGCGGCGCCAAGGCAGGCGCCCGCTATGGACAGACCGACGAAATCGGGCACAAGGCCGTGACCGATCGCGTCAGCATCAACGACCTGCACGCCACGATTCTGCACTTGTTGGGAATCGACCACGAACGTCTAACCTACCGCTCGAACGGCCGCGACTTCCGGCTAACGGATGTTGCGGGCCGAGTGGTTAAAGACGTCGTGGCGTAAGTGGCACGCAGCATTTTCGAGGGCATCCGGTAATTCAAGGCCCGGTGCGGCGGCGCACCCGACGTGCCGGCGTGCGAGAAGATGATTCGGTTCGTGGAAATGTGCGATACATTCCACCTGCCTGTGGTTATCTTCGTCGATAATCCGGGATTCCTCATTGGCAAGGCGGTCGAACAAGCAGGCACGGTACGTTTCGGTGCTCGTGCGTTGTCGACGTTTTTTCAAGCGGCTATTCCCTGGATTTCTATCCTGGTGCGGCGCGTCTATGGAGTGGCCGGTGCCGCCCGCGATAACGCCGACCGCCTGAATTTGCAGTACGTTTGGCCGTCTGGTGATTGGGGATCGCTGCCGATCGAAGGTGGTGTTCAGGCGGCGTACCGGCGCGAAATCGAATCATCTCCGGACCCGGCCGCTCGGCGGCGTGAAATCGAGGACCGCCTCAACGCCGTGCGTTCTCCCTTTCGGAAGGCCGAGGCATTCGGTATCGAAGAAATCATTGATCCGCGCGATACACGCCCACTGTTGTGCCAATGGATTCCCATGACGTATGGATTGCTCCCCTCACAGCTAGGCCAAAAGTGGCGCACAGCGCGGCCCTAAACCCTTGATCATGCGTCGCAGCGTCGGCTAGGGAGTGCATGGTAACGGTCGGGCGAAAATCGGTTTGTCGATTGCACGCTGGCCCGGCCCGTTGACTGGTAAATGGACTCGTCGCTGGGATTTCGCCAGCCGAGAGTCGCGCAATTCTCCACCCAGAGGTTCCCCCCTCCTTAATAAACCCTGGAAACCTGACACATTCCATGCTCCTGCGATTTATCGCTCGGCACTCAAGCTGGTTATTGATAACCAGCGGCGTTGGTCACTAAAACCCGCGATTCCCGTCATCCACGACCGGTCATTCGCGACGTAACGCCGGCGGTGCGACCGAGTCCCAGACCGCGTCGACTGCGATTACCTCCTTTTGGTTTTTACAATCATATATAGGTAGATAACGGCAGATACTCGGCACTTCTGGCATGCCTGTCGTTTCGCGTCGATCGGCGGTCCTTTCGACCCATCACGCCCTGGCGAAATCAATCGCCATTCCATTCAGCCGGCTAAAAAGCTTCCTGTTCGCGCGCCTGGCGTTGATCGTAGGAGATTTTTGATCCGGCCTGCTGGCGGCCTGCTTTCAGCGCCCCGGCCCGGTGCCTGGGGCGGTCTTGTTTTTTCTCAACAGGACCGCCCCAACAGGGCGGTCCGCAATCCCGAAGGAGCTTCTCATGATTGCACCCGTACGGACGACGCAGCCCCAAATTCTTGAGCGACACCATCAAGAACAGTTCGTCAAGATGCTTCCGCAGATTCGCAGCCAGGCGCGCCGGGCCTTTCGTCGGCTGCGGCGCGAACTTCAAGAAGACCTGATCCAAGAAGTGATTGCCAATTCCTTTTGTGCTTATGTCAGCCTCGTGCGGCGCGGCAGGGCGAACCGAGCCTACACGACGTCGCTGGCCAACTTTGCAATTCGACAAGCGATTGCGGGGCGCCGGGTGGGATCGAGTTCCAGAGTCCATGACGTGACTTCGCCGTTTGCGCGCGCGGCCCGGGGAATCCTCGTCGAGCGCCTGGAGGATGAGCAGGGGGGATGGCGCGCTGCGCTGGTTGAAGATCGGCGCGCCACGCCGGCGGATATCGCGGCAGCGCGGATCGATGTGGCCGCCTGGTTTCGAGCGCTGCACGACAGCCACCGTCGGATCGCCGGGGCGTTGGCGATCGGCAACACCACCAGCGACGTGGCCAGGCAATTTGGTTTGAGCACGGCGCGCGTCAGCCAAATGCGCGGGCTGTTGAAGGCCAGCTGGGAACGGTTCCAAGGAGAAGTGGAGCAGCTGACAGCTTAAGGTAGTCCCCTTGGGCTCGGCTAACCCCGGATCGCTCGGGCGATGAAGGCCGGCGCTGGCGGCGTCGGGCGGGTCCAGATCCGTCCGGCGTCGCGCTGGCCACCGGTGCGATTCGTTGTGTCGGCCGATGTTGTGACACACTAGTACGCATTCCAATAAGTTCCAACCGGGTGCCCGTTGTCACGCGAGCACGAATCCCGCAGGGTTTCGTGCGGGCCAGCTCACGGCGGCACAGGCAAAATGTTTGTGGCACTGCCACTAGTCTTGCATATACCCGGCTGAGGTAAAGCACGGTAGCCTCTAAGGGCATTGGCAACAGCAGATTGCCGACTGGAAGGGCAGCGGACAGACGATACGGGTGTTCTGCAGCGAACAAAACGTCACCGAATCGCAGTTCCATTTGTGGAAGCGGACGCTCGAAACCATTCCAACGAGGCCATCTACAGCCTCATGGCCAGCGCCAAGGCGAATCAGTCCGAGCCGTTTGCGTATGTGCGCGACCGGCTCATCCATTTGTAAGGACATTCGCCGCCCCGACTGCGGCGCTACTCCCTGACGTTTGGCTGACGGCGAAACCCGAAGCTCGTGGGTCCTGGTCGAGGTAGCGGGGCTGCCAGGTGCTACAAAATAAAAAACTTCCGTTTTTGGCACCGGCTGGTTGCTTGTCCGGCAGAAAGTGCCCTGGCGAGGTCGGAGGGCTGCACAGTACCAAAAAACGAAGGCAAGATGCCGCGAGGTGTAACAATCGGGCTGCAACTGAGGATCGATGCCGCTATGGCTCGTGCCAACATTCATCTTGCCAGAACACCCAACCAAGGGCAGCGTCGCCCGGCGGATCGGCCCGGGGAACAAGGCTCAAGCTGCGATGATTCTGGCGAAGTCGGGGTTCACTGCGACCGATTCTGCGCCACCTGTTTTAGGCACCTCCTGGTTTTGCGGCACATTTACGTTATGTGCGTGTCCTACCGGGCGTCGAACTACCCGCTACGCGATCAAATCGTCCAGCACGTTCCCGGCCACGTCGGTCAGACGCATTTCGCGGCCGCCGTGGAAGAACGTGAGCTCTTCGTGGTTGAGCCCCATCAGGTGTAAGATCGTGGCGTGCAGGTCGTGGACGTGGACCTTTTTCTCGACTGCGGCGTAGCCGAACTCGTCGGTGGCGCCATAAGCCTGGCCGCCTTTGATGCCGCCGCCGGCCATCCACATGCTGAAGCCACGCGGGTTGTGATCGCGACCTTTGTTTTTGCCCTCGCTGGTCGGCGTGCGTCCGAATTCGCCCCCCCAAACCACCAGGGTTTCATCCAACAGACCCCGTTCTTTCAAGTCATCGAGCAAAGTCGCGATCGGCTGGTCGGTTTCGGCGCAGTGCAACTCGTGATTCTTCTTCATTCCTTGATGGGCGTCCCAATTTTCGTCGAAGTGGCCGCCTCCGGAATAGACCTGGACGAATCGTACGCCCCGTTCGACTAAACGCCGAGCCATCAGACAACGACGGCCGAACTTTTCCGTGGTCGGGTCATCGAGACCGTAACGATTGAGCGTCTCCGGGGTCTCGCGCGCCAGGTCGACGGCCTCGGGCGCGTGTTGCTGCATGCGAAACGCCAGCTCATAGCTTTCCAGCCGCGCGGCCAGTTCGGTGTCGTGCGGCAACTGCTGGCGCTGACTTTCGCCCAATTGAGAGAGCAGGTCAAGCTGCTGCCGCTGTTGAGCCCGCGTGATGCCACCGCGAGGCGAGAGATCGATAATTGGGTCGCCGCTGGTGCGAAATTGCGTGCCTTGAAAACCGGCCGGCATGAAGCCCGCGCCCCAATTGGGCGCCCCGCCGATCGGGCCCCCGCGATGATCGAGCAACACGACATAAGCCGGCAAGTTCTGATTGACCGTGCCCAGCCCATACGTGACCCAAGAGCCGAGTGACGGGTAGCCTTGGCGCAGACTGCCGGTGTTCATTTGCAACAGGCCCGAGCCGTGGGCAAAACTGTCGGCATAGCACGAACGGACGATCGCCATGTCGTCGACGTGCTCGGCCAGCTTGGGAAACAGGCTGGACATTTCGATTCCGGCCTGGCCGTGCTTGGCGAAGGGCCACATGCTGCCCAAAAGCGGCTTGCCGTTGTTATTCTTGTGATCGAATCGCGGATCGTTTTCCAGGTTTGGCATCGGCTGGCCGTCGCGCTTCGACAATTCGGGCTTGGGATCGAAGAGATCGACGTGGCTGGGTCCGCCGTACATGAACAGAAAGATGCAGTTCTTGGCCTTGGGAGCAAAGTGCGACGGTTTGGGACTGAGCAGCGAGGGCCGCGACAACTCGGCAGCGCCAGCCTTTGCAAAGAATCCGTCCTGGGCCAGCATATAGGTCAGCGCCGTGCCCACGAACCCGCCGCCAGCTTGCCAAATAAACTCGCGTCGCGAACGGCCGCAAGGCGTCAGACGGCGCGCGTTGCCGAAGGATGCCGCAGATGGATTGCGCGAATCTTGATCCGAATTCAAGCCTTCAGACACGGACGGCCTCCCCGAACGGACTCATCAAACGGATCAAAAAAACCATCTCACCGCACATACGCAAACTCGTTGGTATTCAACAGCACCAGGCAGAGCGCCGAGAGCGCCTTGAAGCGCGCGGCCGCCGGAGTAACCTCGCCCTTGGAATCGGCTTCGATCTGCGCTTGTTGCTTGGATAAAAACGCAAGCACCGAGGCCCGCTCCTGCTCGCTCGGCGAGCGGGAGAAGGCCAGACGATAGGCTGCTTCGATTTGAGCCGCGCTTGCATCGCCAGCTTCGGCGGCGAGACGCTGGGCAAAAGCCTGCGCTTGCTCGTGGATGAACTCGCCATTGAGAAACGTGAGTGCTTGTGGCGCGACGGTCGATACCACGCGCTGTTCGCAGGCTTCCTCAGTGCTGGGAAAATCCAGGACTTCCAGCTCCGGCACCAGCAACGTTCGCTTGACGAACACATACACGCTGCGCCGGGCTGCCTGCGACGGATTGGAAGTGTGCCAGCCGTCGCCCGGTCGCGATTGAGTTTCCAAAACTTCGCGCGAGATCTTGGGGTAAACGCCCGGGCCATTCGGAGCGAGATTCAGCCGACCGCTGACCGCCAAAATCGCGTCGCGCACCGTCTCGGCATCCATCCGTTGCGGACGAAACCGCCACATCAACCTACCTTGGGGATCCAATTCTTCGGCAACCGGATTGGCGGTCGAGGCCATGCGATAGGTCTGCGATAGGACCATCATCCGGTGCATGCGCTTGATTTGCCAACCGCCAGCGACAAACTCGCCCGCCAGCCAGTCCAACAGCTCTTGGTTTGACGGAGCGGCGCCCATCAGGCCAAAATCATTTTCGCTGGCCACGATGCCTTCGCCAAAATGGTGCTGCCAGAGGCGGTTGACCATGACGCGCGCGGTCAGCGGATGATCGGCCGAGGTCAACCAACGGGCCAGTTGCAGGCGGCG
>JAYVCO010000295.1:0-6738 GCA_043749935.1 Planctomycetia bacterium | reverse complement strand
GTCGATCGTCGGGTTGAGTCGAGAACAGCTCAACGCGTTTCCCGTGCCCGGCACGTGGAGCATTCAGCAGATCGTCCTGCACATGATGGATAGCGACCTGATTGCTTCCGACCGGATGAAGCGAGTGGCGGTGGAAGACAATCCGACTCTGATGGGCTACGACGAAACAGCCTTCGGACGCGGATTATCTTATGACCAGCTCGACACGGGCATGGCCTGCGAAGTGTTTGAAAAGAATCGCCTGCTCACGGCAGAGATCTTGCGACGCTTGCCAGAGACGGCCTTTGCCCGCACGGGCAATCACAGCGAGCGAGGGCGAGTTTCACTGACCGATTTGCTCGAGACGTATGTCGGCCATCTCGACCATCACTTGAAATTCATCCACGAGAAGCGACGGCTGCTGGGCAAGCCGATCTAGCGCCTCGCATGACTCGCTAAAAAGACGTGTGGCAGGCTTGTTGGCCGATGGGCTCGATTTGGATCGTGATGTGGTCGATGCCGAACTGATCGTGCAGAACGGTGCGCACGCAGTCGAGCGAGGCCTGGGGGTCGTAGCCTGTTTGCAGCACGATGTGGGCGGAGAGCGACTCCATGCCACTGGTAATGGTCCAAATGTGCAAGTCGTGGATTTCGCAAACGCCCGGCGCGGCCGCCATGGCGCTACGCACACGGTCGATATCCAGGTGCCTTGGCGTGCTCTCCATCAGAATTGCAATGGCTTGTTTCACCAGGCTCCACGACGAGTAGATCACGAGCAGGCCGATCAGCACCGAGGCGATCGGGTCGGCCAGGTACCAGCCAAATTTCCAAATCAGCGCTCCGGCCGCCAGTGCCGCGACGCTGCCCAGCGCGTCGGTCATGACGTGCAGCCAGGCACCATGAACATTCAGGCTTTCGGTTTTGCCTCCGCTCAGAATTGCCAGGCCGAGCAGGTTGACCACCAATCCTCCGGCCGCGATGGCCAGCATTAGCGGGCCCTCGACTGGTTCGGGCGTGTTGATGCGATGAAACGCCTCGATAAAGATGATGATCGCCACGGCGATCAGCGTGGCGCCGTTGGCCAGCGCCGCCAGGATTTCGGCTCGATAATACCCATAGCTGTGCTGTGGCGTGGGTGGGCGTTTACTGATCCAGGCGGCAAATAGACTCAGACCCAGCGCCGCGGCGTCGGAAAACATGTGCCCAGCGTCGGCCAGCAACGCCAACGAATCGGCCAGGTATCCGCCAACTATTTCTGCCACCATGTAACCGAGCGTCAATATGAGCGTCCAAGCCAATCGAGCATGATTGGCGTTGCGATCCACTGCGTGGTGATGATGATCGTGTCCCATGTTTGTCGAATTGAGTTGAGATTGAAGAAGACTCTGCGCTGTAACAGACCTTGTGCGTGCTCTGCGATCAGGGCGACGGAAGAAAACTCGTCGTGAAGGCGCGTTCAACCTGGACGGCATTCGGCTTGAGCTGTCCGGATTCGGTCAACTGGTCGGCCAAGGTTTGCCAGCGGGCGAGAGACATCGCGCCCAGCGGTTGCGGGCCAGTTGAGTTCTGCACTAGCGGCGCGAGCGTCTTGGCACCATACGCCAGGATATCCAGATCCATTTCTGGGTTGACCTGATGGATATAGTCGTTCGTTTTGTCGGGAGCTTCGAGGTATTTTTTCCATCCGCGCACCGAGGCCGCCACCATCTTGCGCACCAGGTCGGGCTCGCCATCAATTCTCGCTCGATCGGTGAACAACAGGCTCGTGTACGGATTGAATCCTAAGTCAGCCAACAAGAGCACGTGAGGGTCGCCTCCCTGTTTACGAGCCACGAACGGTTCACTGAACACGTAGCCCTGTTGCGCGTAATTCTTGTTGAGCAGAAACTGCGCGACGTTGCCCGGGTATGGAACAATCTCGACGCCAGTCAGCGGCACCTTCCATTGCAAGTAGTGCGAAAACGCGGCGCTCGTGGACATGGCAATCGTCATGTTCTTCAGTTCTTCGAAATTGCGAATGCCAGAGCTCTCGTGAACGATCAGACATCGTGGGCTGGTCTGCAAGGCCGCCATGACGGCCACGGCCGGCACTTCTTGCGCTTGTCCAAAGAGAATGTTGTCGGCATTGATGATTCCGAACGTGACCGCCTGGCGTGCCACCTGTTGCAGCACTGGCGTTTCCGGGCCACCGGGCAGAATCGTAACGTCGAGCCCAGCCTCTTTGTAGTACCCATGGACCAGCGCCGCAAAATACCCGCCATGCTCGACTTCCGGAAACCAATTGAGTTGCAGCGTGACCTTGGTCAGTCCGTCTTTCTCTGAATTCAAAAGTTCGGTCGGGTTTGGCTTGCCCGAGGCCTCAGTGCCCGAAGAGGTTTTGGAAGCATCGCAGCCGGTCTGCGCAAACAGCACCGATAGCGAGACCAATATCGTGGAGATTCGTACTTGCATAGTTGAAATCAAGTCAGCGTCCTTTTTTCCATGACACTTTGTCACTCGGAAGTCGCGGTGGAGCTCCGTGGCTCTGAAACGTGCCAGCGGGCCAGAATACTCGATCCGATCAGATTTATGGCGACAAAAATGGCAACACTCAAGAGCGTTGAGCAGAGCACGGCTGCGAAAGCATAAGCCGTTTCCAGCTTTCCAGTTGTTAGGGTGATCAAGTAGCCCAAGCCATATCGCTGAGTACCATAACCCGCAAAGATTTCGCCGACGATCGCGCCAATTACCGACAGACCACAAGAGATTTTCATGCCAGTGACCAGGCTGGGCACGGCATTGGGCAATCGCAGTTTCAAGAGCTCCTGCCAGCGCGAGGCGTTGTGGATCTCGAAGAGCTCGATGAGTTGAGGCTCCACCGTGGTGAGCCCGGCCGTGGCATTGGTCACGATCGGAAACAAACTCAAAATGAACGATACCACCACGACGCTGCCAAATCCGGTACCGAACCAGTTGATGACCAAAGGCGCGAGCGCCACGATCGGCACGGTTTGCAAGAAGATGGCGTAGGGATAGATGCTGCGCTGAATGATTTTAGACTGCGAGAAGATCAGGCCCAGAACAGTCCCGACGATCAAGCTGAGCAGAAAACCGAATAGCGCTCCGCCGGCGGTCAACTGGGTGGCCGAAATCAATTCGCTCGTGTGCTCGCGTGCGGCTTCCAACACACGGGCCGGAGTCGGCACCAGATACACGGGGATCTTCCAGAACATCGTCGCGGCTTGCCAGGCCGATAAAACGATGACGAAGAACACGAGCGGCGGCAAAACATGTTCGAGAAGCCAGCGACTGACTTTGGTCACTTGTCCGCCGGTCATTTGCCCGTCCTCCGCAGACAAGAGGCCACTTCGCCCGTGATCCGCGCAAAATCGGCCTGCGAGCGCAGCTCGGGCGACCTGGGCATGGGCAAGGGAATCGCCAGGTCGGCCACAATTCGGCCCGGCCGCGGGCTCATCACCAAGATCCGCTCGCTCAAATACACGGCTTCGGCAATGTTATGCGTCACGAAAATCCCCGTCCATCCGCGGGCTGACCAGAGGTTCATCAGTTCTTCGTTCAGCGTTTGTCGTGTGATGTCGTCCAGTGCGCCGAAGGGTTCGTCCAACAAGAGCAGTTCGGGATCGGTCACCAAGGCGCGGGCCAGCGAGACGCGCATTCGCATGCCGCCCGATAGTTCATTAGGATACCTTGGGGCAAAGTCGGCCAGCCCGACCATCGCCAGCACCTCGGCGACCCGTTTTTCGCGCTGCTCATGCGGCGTGCGATTCAGTTCCAAAGGCAGTTGAACGTTTTCGCGCACGCTGCGCCAAGGTAGCAGCGTGGAGTCTTGAAATACGAACGAAAGCCGAGTGGCCGTGCGACGTGCCCGGCTGGGACTTGTTTCGGCCACACTCAACACGCCGGCCGTGGGAGTGACCAATCCGGCGACTAGTCGCAGCAAAGTCGACTTGCCGCACCCCGACGGACCGACAATCGATACGAACTGTCCACGCGGGATGTCGAACCCAATATCGGCCAGCGCATGGATGGTTCGCCCATACGTGACTCCCAGTGAGTTCGCATGCACTAAAGCGTGGCCTGAAATCAATTTAGCGTTTCCGAAGAAGACGGTTTTCGGGGCTCGATGACTGCCGCAGTATACGCACCTCAGCGGAAAAAGGCGACGACGGATGGCAAGGTCAACCCATGATTGGCATGGCTTCCCGTGTAATTCAGTTCGAGACGTCCGTTGCCGCGGTTCCCACGCAATGTATGATTCTGTTGTGGTTAGCACTCTTCCGGCCGGTTCGATGTAGAAGGCTTTTCATGGTTCGCCTGATGCTGTTATTCGCGGTGCTGCTGGCGCTGGCGGTCGGCTGTAGCCAGTCGGCTCCCTCGACGCTGACCGAACGGGCCGAGATTGATCTGCGCAAGGGCAACTATGGCACGGCGATTGACATCTCCAGCGAGGCCCTAGTGCTGGATCCTCTCGATGCGCAAGCTTATCTGGTTCGCGGACGGGCGCACCACTACCGCAATCAGAAAGGCGATATCGAGCGAGCTATCGCGGACTTCAGCGAAGCCATTCGATTGGCGCCGAACGAATCCGAAGCTTATTACAGCCGCTCGATCGCTTATCGCGATCACGGCGATGCCGATGAGTCGAAGGAAGATGAAGGCAAGGCTCGGGAGCTTGACCCTCGAGTCAACGAGACATACTCGCACTTGCCAACGCCGAAAGACACAACCGTCTCGTTGCCACCCAACGAGCCCGAGCCGTCAACCGCGGAGACGCCAAGCGATCCGGCCGATCCGCTCAAATTGCGATCCGAGAACTATGGTGATTATCTGCGGCTGAAACGGCAGTTCGAATCCGGTTCGCCGCAAAAAGCTGACGCGGCCGATGGTCGCGAGAGCGGGCCAACTGCCGATAGTCCGCTTGCTCCCCGGATGAGAAAGCCGGGGCAAGCCAACGACGAACCGCCGGCGAAGTTCGGCGACAATAATAATTCGCGCTCTCAAGGCAGAGACGGTCGCAATGCCGACGCGGGGTATGGCACCACGCCAGATGGCTCCGTGCGTGGTCGCGATCCGCTGCGCGGCCAGCCACCCAGCGATCAGCACGCCGGGCCCGCAACGAAACTCGGTCCGGCCGGCCGGGGGCAGCAAGCGGACTTAGGCCCACAGCGGCCAACTATACCTAGGCAGGGAGCCGAATCGCGGCCACTCGTGCAAAATCCATTCGCCGGCGGAGTTGGCAATCCCGCTTCGCCTTGGCAACGGCCGTTTCAGTTTCCCGTAGGGACGGGCTCGCCATCGCAAACTCCGTTTCAAACACCCTTCCCGCAACGCGCTCCACGGCCAACGGGGTTTGTAGAGCCACCACTCTCTGCGGCCCCCGCTCAGTCGCCCCAAAACCGGGTGCCGTTCGAGCCACCGATTTCGACGACGCCCGACGATTTCTCGCCGTGACACACAGCGAAAACCGTAAGCGAAGCGTCGCGATCAGGTTGCCTCCTTCTTTGAACCCGCAGAACGCGATTACGCGCTGAACACCAGGTCGGCTAGTTGGGTCCGGTGATACGTTGCATCGCCAAACAAGATCTCCGAGGCTTTCGAGCGCTTGTAATACAGTTGCAAGTCGTGCTCCCACGTGAATCCAATCCCGCCATGGACTTGCACCGCCCGATTCGCGACTTCGCGCGAAGCGTCCGACGAGTAGGCCTTGGCCGTGGAGATTGCACGGGCGGCGCTAGCCGGCTCGGCGTCCAATGCCCAGGCCGCAAAGTATATCGCCGATCGCGAGCTTTCGGTCCACAAGAGCATGTCAGCGCACATGTGCTGCACCGCCTGAAACGAGCCGATCACCTTGCCGAACTGCTGGCGCGTTTTGGCATATTCAACCGCATCGGCAAGCATCCACTGCATCCCGCCCAGCATATCGGCCGAGACAGCCAATGTGGCCACTTGCTTGGAACGCGAAAGTGCGACGGCGGCCGCTTCGCCGACGGCCAGCACGTCGTCGGCCGCCACGGTGACGCCCGCAAAGTCGACATTGTAGAGCTTGCGGGTTTGATCGAGTGCCGGAGAGGCAGTGATCTTGACGCCCGAGGCTTTGGCAGGCACCGCCAAGATCGCCAATCCTTCACCACTGCGCGTGACGCACACAATGATGTCTGCCACACCGGCGTCAGAGACGAACGACTTGCGGCCGTTGAGCTTGAATCCGCTGCCCGCGGACGTGGCCTGCAGTTGCAAGTGGTCAGGACACCAACCCGAGTCGGGCTCGAGATACGCAACGGCGCCTTTGGCCTGGCCGGTTGCCAACGGTTCGAGGTGTTTTGACTTGCTGTTGGCTTGGGCGATGAGCGTCGCGGCCCATACCGTTCCCAGGAAAGGGCCCGGATAGCAGGCGCGCCCCATTTCTTCGGCCACGACCGCCAGATCCACCGCGCCTAGGCCCAGGCCCCCAACCGATTCGTCGAGATGAATGCCGAGCCAACCCTGATCGGCCACTGCCGACCAAAGTTCCGGGTGAAAGGCCGTATCAGTGGCCATCAGTTCGCGCACGCGCTTAGCGGGACAATCGCGCGCGAACAGGTCGCGAGCGGATTGTTGTAATAACTTTTGTGGTTTGGATAAATCGAATTCCATGGAAAATGTCCTTTGCAGATGATTGGCTTAATGTCCTTGCGATGGGTCTAAATCCCTCGCCTTCAGGCGAAACCTTTAGGTTCTTCGTTTTGCTAGAATTTTGGGATGGAGAAGTATCGAACGAGT
>JAYVCO010000294.1:0-8208 GCA_043749935.1 Planctomycetia bacterium | reverse complement strand
GCAGCTCGCGGAAAAAAAGGATAGCAGCGAATGACGTCCATCACAGTTGATTCTCACGCCCACGGCGATGCGCATCACCCGGCCCATGCCGGTAGCTTTCTGAGCACCTATGTGTTCTCCAGAGACCACAAGGTGATCGGCATCCAGTTTTTGTTTTCGACGCTGATCTGGTTTTTGATCGGCGGTCTGTTGGCGCTGGGCATCCGCTGGCAAGTGGCCTGGCCTTGGTCCGACATGCCCGTCATCGGCAAAATGCTGTTTTCCGGCGAAGGCGGACAGATCTCGCCCGAGTTTTACACGGTGCTGTTTACGATGCACGCCACGGTCATGATCTTTTTCGTGATCATTCCAATCCTGGCCGGCGCGTTCGGCAATTTCCTGATCCCGCTGATGATCGGCGCCGACGACATGGCGTTTCCCACGCTGAACATGCTCAGCTACTGGTTCATGTGGCCCGCGTTCATCGCCATGGGAAGCAGTTTCTTCGTCGAAGGCGGCGCCGCCAAGGGGGGTTGGACATCGTACCCACCACTTTCGCTAACTGACTGGAACGGACAAACCCTGTGGCTCATCGGACTGACGTTCGTCGGCGTCTCGTCGATGATGGGTTCGGTCAACTACCTGACCACGATCATCCAGATGCGCGCGCCCGGCATGACGATGTTTCGCCTGCCGATGACGATTTGGGCCATGTTCATCACGGCCGTGCTACAGGCTTTCGCGCTGCCCGTGCTCACCGCCGCCGGATTCATGCAATTGACCGACCGCCTGCTCGGCACCGGATTTTTCATTCCCGACGGCTGGACGGCTGGCAACTCGCCGATCGCCTCGGGCGGCGGACAGCCGCTGTTGTGGCAGCACTTGTTCTGGTTCTACTCCCATCCGGCCGTGTACATCATGATCTTGCCGGCGATGGGCATGGTCTCCGACATCATCAGTTGCTTTGCGCGCAAGCCGCTGTTTGGCTACAAACCGATGGTCTACTCGATCGCGGGCATCGCCGGGTTGGGGTTCATCGTCTGGGGCCATCACATGTTTATCTCGGGCATGAATCCCTGGCTGGGCATGACCTTCATGGTTTCCACCATGATGATCGCCTTGCCCAGCGCCATTAAGGTCTTCAACTGGCTGGGCACGGTGTGGGGCGGCAACATACGCTTTACCACGCCCATGCTGTTCGCCTTGTCGTTCGTTTCGATGTTCATCATCGGCGGCCTCTCGGGCATCTTCATGGCGGCCACGCCCGTCGATATTTTCATTCACGATACCTACTTCATCGTCGCCCATTTCCACTACGTGCTGTTTGCCGGCACGGCGATGGGAGTCTTCGGCGCGATTTATTTCTGGTATCCCAAGATGTTCGGCCGCATGATGAACGACAATTGGGGCAAATTGCACTTTCTGCTGACGTTCCTTTTTCTCAATGGCACATTCTTCACCATGCACATTCTGGGCGTCGTGGGTTTCCCGCGGCGGCTGGCCGATCCTTACCACTACGAAACGTTCCGCCACTTGCAGCCGCTCAATGCGTTCATGACCTGGTGCGCCATCGGCATGGTGGGCTCGCAAGTCATTTTCGTCGCCAATTTCATGTTGAGCATGTTCTTTGGTCCGCGGGCTGGCCGGAATCCCTGGCACGCCAACGGGCTCGAATGGTTCGCTCCCAGTCCCCCGGGCCATGGCAATTTCGATATGCAACCGGTGGTTTACCGCGGGCCTTACGAATATGGCTCGCCGGAAGTGGACACCGACTATTATCCGCAAACGCAGCCGCCACCGGAAAAGAAACACGCGGATGCTCCCGCGGCATCGCCCGAGCCGGCCGTGGCTCACTGACGCGACAACGGGATTATTGCCCAACGACGATTTGATTTTTTTGATTCGGTCTCCTTGAAGTTGAAGCCGTAGCAATCGTGACAACGACGACCCTCGAACATGAAAGTGTTTGGCCCCATCGCTGGGCGGTGGCGTTGGTCTGCGCGACCTTTCCGATGATCTGGATCGGTGGGCTGGTGACGACGTACGGCGCGGGCATGGCCGTCGAGGACTGGCCGAACACCTACGGCTACAACTTGTTTCTGTATCCCTGGTACACCTGGATCACGGGACCCTGGAAGCTGTTCATCGAGCATGGCCACCGGCTGTTTGGCACGCTGGTCGGCATGATCACGATCGGTTTTTTGGTGTCGGCCTACGCTTGTCAACGTCGAGCACTGGTGCGCTTGTTGGGTTGGATAGCGCTGGCCGCCGTGATTTTTCAAGGCGCCTTGGGCGGCGCGCGGGTCCTCATCAACGAAGTGCAACTGGCACAGATCCACGGCTGTTTCGGCCCGGCGTTCTTCGCCTTCACCGTCGCGATCGCCGTCGTTACGTCGCCAGCCTGGCGACACGCGGTAGTGCAGAATCGTGTATCTCTGGGAAAAATCGAACGGGTTGCCGCGCTGACGACCTTCCTGGCCTACTGCCAACTCGTGTTGGGTTCGCAACTGCGACACCTCTCGACGACGTCTCAGCCCGGCAATTTTCGTATCGCACTTTTGTTTCATCTGGCCATCGCCGCCGCATTGCTGGTACACATCGTTTTGCTGGGCGTGCAGGTTTTTCGCACGCAGCGCGCCGAGCGCTGGCTGGTGCGTCCGGCCGCGGCCCTGGTTGGGCTGGTGCTTTTGCAAATCAGTCTGGGCGCCGGCACCTGGGTGGTGAAATATGGCTGGCCAATCTGGCTGACCAATTTCGGCTTTGCCGCCGAGTATGTGGTTTCGGCCGACAGCCGTCAGCAGGCCTGGATCACGACGGCCCATGTGGCCACCGGCTCGCTGATTCTAGCCGTCAGTTTGCTCTTGGCTTTGCGCTCGATGCGGCTCGCCTGGCGGACTCCGCACATGGCCGGCCCAAGCGCCTGGCTCATGGGGGCAACCCGATGAGCACCAACATGATCTTGATCGAGAGCCAGCGAGCGACGCGGGCGATACGCTTGGCCGATTACGTCGAGCTGACTAAGCCCAAGATCGCGGGCATGGTGTTGGTCACGGTCTGCGTGGCCGCGTTTGTGGCCAACTGGGGCCCGCCGCACGGCTGGCTGCTGCTAAACACACTCGTGGGCACCGCCTTGGTCGCTGCAAGCGCGAGCGCCTTGAATCAATGGCTGGAGCGCGATACAGACGCACAAATGGCTCGCACGGCGGAGCGGCCATTGCCGGCTGGCCGCTTGAGCGGAACGCAGGTCATTGCATTCAGCATCGCGACGATCCTAATTGGGGCCACCTATCTGGCTTTCGCCGTCGGATTGACCACTGCGGCGCTGGGGCTGCTGACTTGGGTGCTCTACGTCTGCATTTACACGCCTTTGAAAACTCGCACGCCCTCGAATACGGCGGTCGGCGCCGTCGCTGGCGCGGTGCCGGTGTTGATGGGCTGGTCGGCCGTCGGCGCTCCGTTGGATCTGCGCGCTTGGTCGCTGTTTCTGCTGGTTTATTTGTGGCAGTTTCCACACTTCATGGCCATCGCCTGGATCTATCGCCGGCAATATGCCGCAGCCGGACTGAAGATGCTGCCGGTCGTCGATCCGAGCGGCTATCGGGCCGCGGCCCAAGCAATTGTCTCCGCACTGGTGTTGATTCCGGTTAGCCTCGTGCCGTGTCTGCTCCAAGTACAACCGGCCGGCGAAATCTATTTTGCCTGGGCCCTCTTGCTGGGATTGGGCCAACTGGCGTGTGCGGTTGGATTTTTTCTGCAACTGAACGATCAAGCGGCCAGGCGATTGCTGCTGGCCTCGCTGATTTACTTGCCCGCCATCATGGGATTGCTCGTGTTGGGACCGCTGGCTTAACGAACGGGAACGTCACTTAAAGTGTTAAAGAAAGGCTCGTAACCCGAATATGGCCGAAGCACATATCCATGCTCCTGCGCACGGCGCCGGTCACGGTTCGGACGACCACGGACATGCGGGCGGTCATCTGACGCTGCAATATCATCCGGGTCTGCCGATCTCGAATGGCAAGTTGATCGTGTGGTTGTTCCTTTCCACCGAGATCATGTTCTTCGCCGGCTTGATCGGCACCTACATCGTGTTGCGCTTTGGTGCTCCGACGTGGCCCGTGCCGCACGAAGTACACCTGAGCGAGCCGATCGGCGCGTTCAATACGTTCGTGCTGATCTGCTCCAGCGTCAGCATCGTGCTGGGACTGGAATCGGCAAAGGCAAACAAGACCGGCGCGGCCAAGGGTTGGCTGTTGGTAACGCTGGCCCTTGGCGGCGTGTTCCTCGGCGTGAAGATGTACGAATACAACGCCAAGTTCCAGCATGGCATCTATCCATGGAAGCCGCACAGCCTGATCTACGAAAAGGCCGACTTGAACTACGCGGCGGCGGTGCGGCTGCGCCTCGAAGCACTCGAAAGTGAGTTGCAAGCCGAAGAGACAGCGCTGAAGACCCGGCTTGAGGACGCGAAAGCCCCTGTCGACGACAATCCAAAAATCAAAGAGATTCGCGACAAATTGGCGATCGTCACCGAAGAAAAGAATTACGAACGAAAGGCCGAGATCACCGCCGCCACGGCACCCGACGACGTAGTGCGCCACGATTCGCTCGAAGCGCTAGCCGCGCGCATCATGCCGCTGCCTACGGGCCATGGCGCGGCGGCTAGCCATGACGAAGGAGGCGGGCTGAACGAAGAGTACAAATGGCTCCGTCTGCCGATTCGCATTCCCGGCGGCAATATGTGGGCGAGCACCTACTTTCTGCTCACCGGCTTTCATGCCATCCACGTGGCCGTGGGCTTGATCGTCTTTACGATCATGATTTTCCTCACGCTGAATGTTGCTCAGGCCGGCCTCGTGGAAAACATCGGTCTATATTGGCACTTTGTCGATCTCGTGTGGATCTTCCTGTTCCCATTGTTGTACTTGTTCTAGATTCTTGACGTGTTCGGTAAACGCCACGCTTCGGAGTAAATAAGTAATGTCAGATCATGCCCACGCGGCCGAGCACGGACACGAGGATCACGGCGGAATTGCGAAATACATTTACGTGTTTATCGCGCTCTGCTTGCTGACCAGCGCCTCGTTTTTCACCTACTCGAGCTACTGGCCATTTCCCAAGCAGCCCAAAATCGGTTGGGCGTTCATGATGTCGGTCTCGTGTACCAAAGCGATGTTGGTCATTTTGTTTTTCATGCACGTCAAGTACGAAGCAAACTGGAAATACGTGCTGACGATTCCGGCGGCGTTCATGTCGATTTTTTTGATTTTGGCGTTGGTGCCCGACGTCGGCTTGCGGGGCCACTGGGCCTCGGAAGAGCGCGAGCTGTACATGGCCGAGCCGCGCACGCCGGCCGTTTCGGGCGCCAAGCATGGCGGTCCGCGCGGGAAAAAGGCTACGGAAAGTCACACTAGCGGTGCCAGCCATTAGGTGCCGGCAATCAGCCTCGCTGGATTTCCTCGGGGCCGCCGGAGCGTAAAATCGAGTGACGCGGAAGCGCGCCGGCTGTAGCGCATCCCAAGAGACACTCGACGACTTTACCCAGGCGTCTCATGAATGCCATCGAAGCCTCGCACCTGGTTTATCACTACGGCCAGCGTCGCGCGCTAGCGGACCTCAGCCTGACCATTGCGCCAGGAGAGATTTTCGCGTTTCTCGGGCCCAACGGCGGCGGCAAGACCACGCTATTTCGACTGCTCTCGACGTTGATCCCGCTGGAACAGGGAGACGTCACGATCATGGGGTTTGACCTCCGCCACGAGCGCATGGAAATCCGCTCGGCTATTGGCGTCGTATTCCAAGCACCTAGTCTCGACAGGAAACTGACTGCCAGCGAGAACATTCGCCACCAGGGTCACCTTTATGGACTGTCGGGCCCCACGCTGCGAAAACGCGAAAGGGAAATGCTCGAGCGGCTGGGGCTGGCAAGTCGTGCCAAGGACCGCGTCGAAACCCTGTCGGGCGGATTGCGGCGCCGCGTCGAGTTGGCCAAGGGCATGATCCACCATCCGCGCCTGCTATTGCTGGACGAACCCAGCACGGGTCTCGATCCCGGAGCGCGCAGCGACTTGTGGAACTATCTGCGGACCATCCGCGAAGAGCAAGGCGTGACCATCGTGTTGACGACCCATCTGCTGGAAGAAGCCGAGAAGGCCGATCGAATCGCTATCCTGCACGAGGGCCGGCTTGTGGCGCTCGACACGCCCGATGCGCTGCGCGCGACCGTCGGAGGCGATTCGATTACGATTTGCACCTCCGATCCCGCTCGGCTGGCAGCGGCCATCGAAGCGACTTTCAATTGCGAGTCGCGAGTCTTGGAAGGCTGCGTGCGGCTGGAACAGCCCGACGGGCACGAGTGGATCGCGCGGCTGGTGGAAGCGTTTCCCGGCCAGATCGAATCGGTCACGTTGGGCAAGCCGACCTTGGAAGACGTGTTCATTGCGCGCACCGGTCATCGCTTTTGGCAGGCCTCGGACGAAAGCGGACTGGCGGCGGCGAAGTAATCACATGACACATACAGCACAAACATTCGCGGAATCGCAGCCACAGGTCGAGAAAGCCCGGCCTCTGGCTGTGCGGCCGTGGCTGGCGACGGGCACGCTTTGCCAGCGAGAATGGGTGCGCTTCGTACGGCAGCGGAATCGGGTGGTGGGGGCGATCGGACAGCCGATCATTTTCTGGCTGCTGTTCGGTGCCGGGCTCGGGCCTACCTTTCGGTTGGCTGGCGACGAGGCCGCGCGCGTTTCCTATCGCGAATACTTTTTTCCAGGCTCGCTGATTCTGATTTTGCTGTTCACTGCCATTTTCGCCACGATCTCGATCATTGAAGACCGCCGCGAGGGCTTCTTGCAGTCGGTGCTAGTCGCGCCGATTCCTCGTTGGTCGATGGTGTTGGGAAAAGTTCTCGGCGGGTCGCTGATTGCCATGGTCGAAGGAACCGTGTTTTTGGCTCTCGGCTTAACGCTGGGAGTCCATTTCACGCCGCTGATGATTGGCGAAATCGTCGCGCTGCTGGCCGTCATTTCGTTGGCCTTAACCTCATTGGGTTTTGTCATCGCCTGGCGCATGGATTCGACGCAAGGGTTTCACGCCATCATGAGCATCTTTCTGATGCCAATGTGGCTGTTGAGCGGCGCATTTTTCCCCCCGCCCCCCTTGGTGGCCAGCACGAGTTGGACCCAATGGGGTTTGTCGCTGGTGATGCAGGCCAATCCGCTGACTTATGGCGTGGCCGGCCTGAGACGGCTGCTTTATTCGAATGTCGCCGATCCGCCCCTGTCGCCTGACACGCCGCCGCTAGCGATTTGCTGGGCGGTCACGATCGTGTTCGCGCTTGTGATGTTCGCGCTGGCCTGGAAGATTTCCGAGCAGCGCACTACCGGAGATTTGTTATGAACGGTTCCGCCGTCAAATATTGGCTCGCACTGGCTTGTTTGTTCGCGGCCTTTTACGGTTCGTTCTTCGTCTGGCGAAAAAGCCACTCGGAGGCTCAAACGGTATCCCCGCCGATGCCTGGCGCCGGGCTCAACGCAGAGCCTAAATCTCCGCCGCTCACCAATTTCGTGTTGACCGATCAGGCGGACAAGAAATTCGGCTCTGACAGCCTGCGCGGCAAGGTTTGGGTTGGCAGTTTCTTCTTCACGAATTGCCCGGCTGTCTGCTGGCGATTGAATCAGGCCCTAGCGGGCATTCAGCAAGCGAATCCCGACAACGACGTGCGATTCGTGAGCATCACCTGCGACCCGACCAATGACACGCCCGCGGCGCTGGCCAAATACGCCGAGCACTTCAAGGCCGACCCGGCCCGTTGGACCTTTTTGACGGGCGACATGAACTTGATTCGCCGCATCGGCAACGACTTTTTCCAAGTGGCCGTCGAAAATGGAACACATTCCGACCGTGCTTTTATCGTCGATCGCAAGGGCCAGGTGCGGGGCCGGTTTCGGCTGACGGAGCCCGATCAACTCGAAAAACTAACGCAGTTGCTCGCGGTCGTGGAGGCCGAAGAATCTCAAGAGTCGGAAAGTGACCGGCCCCCTTCGAGCAATTAGATTTTGGAGCATGCCCTCGTTTCGTGTTCCTCGTTTTTGAGAGCGTACCGATCGCTGGAGGTTTTGATTGAGTCTAACCGTTGAGCAATTGCCGGCCGTCAATGCCACGCTGAATGCCGTCGCGGCACTACTGTTGATGTGGGGCTGGGTGCAAATCAAAACCGGTCACGAGCGGGCC
>JAYVCO010000293.1:0-3682 GCA_043749935.1 Planctomycetia bacterium | reverse complement strand
GGCAGAACTACGACAAGCTGTTCAGCCAAATCGTGCGCTGGAGCATGCGGCCCACCGGCGAAACCGGCAATTTCACGGTTGCCACGGACGTTCAGGACGGCAAGGTCAAAGTCGTGGTGACGGCTCTGGACAAGGACGACGAGTTTCTGAATTTTCTGAATCTCAGCTCGACTGTGGTCGGTCCCGACATGAAGCCGATCGCACTAGACATCAAACAGACCGCGCCCGGTCGCTATATCGGCCAGTTCGATGCCAAAGGAACGGGCAGCTACATGCTGATGGTCAGCCCCGGGCCGGGCCGGGCGCCAATTCGTAGCGGCGTGAGCATTCCCTACTCCGACGAGTTTCGCGAACGGGAAACCAACGAAGCGCTGCTCGCCTCGTTGGCGCAAACGGTTCCCAAGCAGGGAGCCGCGGGCAAATTGATTGACGCTTCGCCAAAGCTCGACACGTCAGAGCGCGTCGCGAAATTGTTGGGCACGAACACGTTTCGCCACGACCTGGAAGCCGCCACGAGCAGCCAGGCGATTTGGCATTTGCTCGTGCTGGCCGCAAGCTGCTTGTTCTTTTTCGATGTGTTCGTGCGTCGCGTGACGGTCAACCTCGATTGGGTGCCGCCGTTGGCCGTCAAAGTTCGCGATCGTCTGCTCGGGCGTCAAAGCCGGCCCGACGTCGCAGTCACGATGGAACGATTGCGCTCGCGCAAGGCCGAAGTTTCCGACCAGTTGGAACATAAGCGAGCCGCGCTGCGGTTCGAACCCACCGCCGAAACGCAGGGCGATCTCGACACCCTGCGCGAAGAGCTGGCCACGAGCGCGGCGTCGGCCTCCAAGAGCTCCAAGAAGGCGACGTCTCTCACTCCGGAACAGGATGCGGACAGCTACACGACTCGGCTGTTGAAGGCCAAGCAAAAGGCACGCACCGATATGAAGAAGGATAACCCGAACGAACCCCCAGGAAGTATTTGACGCCATTGACCATGGCCGAAGCGCACGTCGCGCCCGCGTTTGAAACCATTTCTCCAACTGTTGCACAGGAACACTGATCATGAGCCTCGGCGAATCATTGCAGAAGCGGGCCGAACTGTTCGTGTCGCGCTATGGCGCGGTCCGCGAAGAACTTTCGCGGGTGATCGTCGGACACCACGACATCGTCCACGGTATCTTGACTTGCCTGTTTGTCGGGGGGCATTGCCTGCTCGAAGGAGTCCCCGGTCTGGGAAAGACCCTGCTCGTGCGCACGCTTGCCAAGACCTTGGACTTGGATTTTTCGCGCATCCAGTTTACGCCCGACCTGATGCCGGCTGACATCTTGGGGACGAACATGGTGATGGAATCAGCCGAAGGCAAGCGGTTTTTCGAGTTCCAGCGGGGACCGATCTTCACGCAGATTTGCCTTGCGGACGAAATCAACCGCGCCACGCCAAAAACCCAGTCGGCGATGTTGGAAACGATGCAAGAAGGATCGGTGAGCATTGGCGGGAAGGTCCACGAGCTTAAGAAGCCGTTTTTCGTCATGGCAACGCAGAACCCTATCGAGCAAGAAGGGACCTACCCGTTGCCCGAGGCTCAGCTCGACCGCTTCTTTTTCAAACTCGTGGTTGGCTACTCGAGCCGCGAGGAGTTGGGAACCATCGTCGAGCGAACTACGCGCGGCGAAAAAATCGAGTCAAAGAAAGTCATGGATGGGGCCGAGATTCTCCAGTGGCAACAGCTGGTCCGCGAGGTGATTTTGGCTCCGCACGTCCAGGATTACATCGTGCGGCTGATTTTGGCCACGCATCCGGGAGGGGCATTAGCCCTACCGATCACGAATCAATACCTGCGCTGGGGTGCCAGCCCACGCGGAGCGCAAACCGTCGCCTTGGCCTCGAAAGTTCGAGCGCTATTGGAAGGACGATACAACGTCAGTTTCGAGGACGTGCGGCGAGTCTATCTACCGGCGCTGCGGCATCGCGTAATCGTTAACTTCGAGGCTCAGGCCGAGGACGTCGGCACGGACCAGGTGCTGTTGGAGATTCTGGAAAAACTACCCGAGAAGGGCAGCGCCTAAGCGTTGCGATTGTCGCCCCTGGAGCGAAACCACTATGTCCACTACCTCCGAGACCCTGCTCAATCCCGAGTTGCTCGCACAACTCGAACGGCTTGAACTGGTGAGCCGCAAGATTTTTCGCGGACGACTGAAAGGCGAGCGGCGCAGTACGCGCAAGGGACAGAGCGTCGAATTTGCCGACTTCCGCAACTACGTGGCCGGTGATGACCTGCGTTTCATCGATTGGAATACCTATGCCCGGCTCGACAAGCTGTTCCTCAAGATGTTTTTCGAGGAGGAGGACTTGCACTTTTATGCCTTGATCGACGCGAGCCCTTCGATGAATTTCGGCTCGCCGACGAAACTACGCTACGCCAAGCAATTGGCGGCCGCCTTGGGCTTCATCGGTCTGATCCGGTCCGACCGCGTGCGCATCGAAACGCTGGGCCAGCCGACGAACCGTCCGGCGCCCATCTTTCGCGGCCGACAGAGCGTATGGCGCATGCAAAACTACTTGAACGCGATCGAACCCGATGAGTCGAGCTCTCTGACCGAGGGCGTGAAGAACTTCTGCATTCGCAACTCGGGCAAGGGCATCGTGGTGCTGATCAGCGACCTGATGGACAAACAAGGTTATGCCGCAGCGTTGAAATACTTGCTCTCGCAGCGAATGGACGTGTATGTGATTCAAGTACTGTCGGCCGAAGAACTCGAGCCGGACGTCAAGGGGGATCTGCGATTGATCGATTGCGAAGATGACGACGTGGCAGAGATCACGGCCAGCGCTCCGTTGCTCAAGCGTTATCAAAAGACCTTGGCGGCGTTTGTCGAAACGGCCCGCGAATTTTGCGCCCGGCGCGGAATGAATTATCTGTTGGCCAACAACCAGGTGCCCGTCGATCAACTCGTGTCGGGCTACTTGCGCAAACGAGGGCTGGTGCGCTGATGTCGCTGATCAACATGCTCTCATGGTGGCAGTGGTGTGTGCTGGGGGCCGTTCCGCCCGCCATCGTGCTGCTCTACTTCTTGAAGCTCAAGCGACAGCCGCTCGAAGTGCCGAGCACGTATCTTTGGCTCAAATCGGTCGAAGACCTGCACGTCAACAGTATATGGCAGCGATTGCGGACGAGCATTCTGTTGCTGCTGCAACTGCTGCTGATCGCGATTGCCATCGTGGCCCTGATGCGGCCAGGTTGGCGCGGCAGCAAACTGACCGGCGATCGCTTCGTTTTTCTGGTCGATACCTCGGCCAGCATGAGCGCCACCGACGTCAAGCCGACACGGCTGGACGAAGCAAAACGGCGCGTCGGAGAATTGATCGACCAGATGGTGTCGGGCGACGTGGCGATGATCGTCAGTTTTTCCGATTCAGCCCGCGTCGAACAGCTTTTCACCGATAATCACCGCGAATTGCACCGACGATTGGAAGGCATTCAGCCGACGAATCGAGGGACGATGTTGGGTGAAGCCCTGCGGGTGGCCGCTGGTTTGGCCAATCCGGGCCGCGCCTTCGAGATTTGCGAAACGCAAGTAGCCGAGGGTCTGCCGGCCACGTTGTACCTCTTCAGCGATGGCAAATTCCCCGACGTCGATGGCTTCTCGCTGGGCAACCTGAAACCGATCTTCGTGCCGATCGGTGAGCCCGCTGAAC
>JAYVCO010000292.1:0-14100 GCA_043749935.1 Planctomycetia bacterium | reverse complement strand
GCAGCTCGGCCAATAACTGCTGAGACAGTTCGTCGCGGCTTAGGGGCCGGAATGGCTCGTCGTCGTCTTTGCGAGTGACGAGTTCGGCCGGCTCGATGGCCCACAGCGTGCCATCGGCACCCATGACGAGCACCCCGCCGTCCTCGGCAGTCACCACGAGTTGGCCAGAGACGGTTTGCTCCTTGCTGTCGCGGCGAATCGTGACGTGCTCCAAGGCCAACAGCGATTGGCCCGTGCAAACAGCGGCCAAGAACACGCAACCGGCTAGCCGCATCATAGGGAGCGCTCTCGCGCGGGAAGGAAATGACCAGAAAAACCCGCACGTCGTAGATCGACTATTCTCAATTGTCATCTACTGAGTGCCACTGGCATGTTGCCAGTGTTCCGTTTCTTGCACTGGCGACACGCCAGTGGCACCTGACGAATCAGCGTATTCGCTCCAATCGTCCGGGCCTTGTTCAATACTCAATCATACCACGCTCTGCCCTCGGCGAACCATCGCAACTATCGGCAATTCAAGCCTTATTACGGCCGATCGGCCGCGCGTGCAAGTGCCGCCAGCAGAACGGCCAAGGCGGCGAAGATCGCGATCACGGCGAGCGAAACTCCCGCGACTCGATCGTCGACGCCGTAGTGGATCAGCCCGAAGATTTGAATCGGCAACGTCGTCACGCCGGGCGGCACCACCAAAATGCTGGCCGAAAGTTCTCCCCAAGCAATAGCCAATCCCACCAGCCAGGCCGCGGCCACGGCGGGCCATCGCTGCGGCAATGCGATGCGAAAGAAACGTGTCAGTGCCGAGGCGCCCTCGAGCGTCGCGCTGTCAAGATGCTCTTCGGGTACCGTGCGCAAGGCGTACCAAAGTACGAGAGTACACAAGGGCAAAGCACGCACGGCCTGTGCAATTGTCACAGCAGCAATCGAACGATCGTAGAGCCAGGTGAGCCACGGCCAATCGGCCGCGCTAAACACCGCGATCAACCCAAGCCCAATCAGAGGGCCGGGAAGCGCCAACGTGAGTGCAATCACCATCCAGGCCGGCACCGCGCGACGTCCGCCGCGCCGCGCGCTCCAGGCCAACCCCAGTCCGATCACCACGGCCGCTGTGGCTGCCAAGACTCCGATGATCGAGGACCAAAAAAACTCGCGGGCGAAACGTTGTGGGCTTTCCAGAACCATCGCAGCACATTGTTCAGCCGACCAACTGCGGTCCAGTCCCCCTGCCCCGCGCGTCACGACTATACCAGTTTTGGCGACCAGGCCTCCGATCGGTCCTCCGACCAGCAACGCAACCATGGTGGCCGCCAAGATACTTGCCGGCCAACGCCATCGCCCCAGCCGAAACGGCCGGATTTTTCGCTGCGTCGTATGGCGGTCGGACGGGATCAGCCAACTAACTAGCATTAGTCCGGCCGCGATGACCCAGACAGTTGCAATCAGGTTGGGAACCAGATTCCAGGGGGCCGACGTCGGGCTGTCTCCCAAGGCGAATTCGGTGTAGATCTCCTCCGCGTAGGTGCGAATCTGAAACAAATCCGTCACGGTCATTTCGCCCGCCGTGGAAATGGCAACCCATAGGAACGCGGCTGCCACGGCGCTAGCCGCGCGGCGCAGCGTGACGTGCCAAAATACCTGGCCCGGCGTGCCGTCCAGCAAGGCCTCTTCTTCCAACTCAGGCTCGGCCAGTCGCAGTCCCACGCCGACGATCAAGGTCACCCACGGAATCGCGGCGAACGTGTGAACGGCGATGGCGCCGCGCCAACCTTCCAAAAGCACAGGCCCGCCGACCATCGAAGTAAACCAGCCCTGCAGGCCGAATCCGGCCTCCCACGCCGCGGCCTGCAAGTAGAGCGGCGTAAACAGCAGCGTGAGCAAGAGAATGGCCAGGAGATTTCGGCCACGGACATCCGTTCGTCCCAGCAGAAAAGCCAAAGGCGCTCCCAGCGCGACGCTAGCGGTGGCGACCGTCCCGGCAAGCCAGACGGTGTTGGCAGCCAGCAAGCGGGCCCGCGCGTCGGCTGCTAGCAAAGGAATGGTCGCGGCCAAAGCAGCTAAAGCGATCAGCCAAATCAGGTGTTGCGCTCGGGGCAGACGAAAGCTCATGTCACCAGTTTAGGCGGCCAGAGGGGCACTACACAGAGCGCGCGGTCTCCCATTTTGTCTTCCTTGCCGCGCTTGTGCGAAGATTCTTATTCGACTCGTCTGGAGCCGGACCCGTCGATTTGATACAAGCTCCCCCTACATTTCGACCGATTTTCATTCGTCACCTCGATTCCGAGCACCCATGCACGGTCCAGCCCATAACCTGGCGGCGCTGGCGGTTTGTTTCTGCCTGATCCTACTATCGGGCTGCGCGCAGACGTTCGATTCGACGACGAATTTCTTGAGCTCTCCCTGGAAAAAAAAGCCTGAGGAATTGCTCAACGTCAAAACGCCCGACGATCGGGTCAAGGAACTGAAAGAATTGGCGAAAGCGGCCAAAAAGAAAACTCCCGAGGAACAACAGCGCAGCAGCGATGAATTGGCCAAGGAGATTCAAAAAGAGAGCGACCCCATGTTGCGTCGGCAAATCCTGCGCACCCTGGCGGAGTTTCCAACGCCTGTCGCGTTGAATGTGCTCAAGGCTGGTTTGCGAGATGGCGATGCCGACGTGCGCGTCGTGGCCTGCCAATCGCTGGGAAAGCGCGGCGGCAAAGAGGCCGTGCAGGAACTATCTGGAATTGTCGGCAGCGATACGAATCTCGACGTGCGGATCGCGGCCGTGCGGGCCATGGGGCAAACCAAAGATGCTACCGCCACTTCGGTGCTCGGCGACGTACTGGCCGACCCGGACCCCGCACTTCAGTATCGAGCCAAAGAATCTCTGCGCCTCGTCAGCGGGCGCGATTATGGCGACGACGTTCAGGCCTGGCGGCAATATGCCAAGACCGGCCAGTCGGATGCTCCCGAGATCAGCCTGACTGCGCGAGTTCGTCGCTACTTCTATTAGAAACCGGCGCAGCGCACGACCCTCATAGGTCGCCGGCTCTTCTCAATCCGCACGGCCGCCCCCACGTTTGGCTGGGACGCGGAAAACGCTAGCGTGATTCTTACTAAACCGATAAACGAGATGCACAATTCGTCCGATATCAATACTCCGGAACGGCCCAGTGGACAATCGTTTTGAGCCGTTCCTTGAGCGTCGATCATTATCCAGACGATACATTCCGCCGAAGTGCGCAAAGCTCTCGGCGATCAAGGATTTAGGAAGGGTTTTTGCATGCTGCGAAATTCGTGGTCGTCCTGGGCCGTTTTGGTTGTGCTTACCGCGTTTGTCAATTGTCCGGCCGACCTGTCGCGCGCCTTGGAAATCGAGGCCGATGCCGACAGTATTTTGCCGGTCGAGTTTGCCTTGCCGCCCAACTCACCGGCTGGCTCGTTGGAAGACAGCAAACTTTCGACCCCAGCCCCCAGCGAGTCAGCCACGACATTCACGCCGGAACAGCTTGCCCTGCGAGACAAGATCCGCCGGGTATTGGAGATGTACGCTCCGCGACACCAAAACACTCGCGATCACTCGCCTTGGGAAGTCATGCACGCGATCATCGCCTACGGTGTCGATACGCAGTTGTTCAAGGGTGGCCCCAGCGGCGAAAAGGTCAATGCCATTGGCTGGGTGTGCTACAACTACCCTTGCGCCGGCGAGCAGATTCTGTTTGTCAACCGTGGCAAGATCGACGCCCGCCGCGGGCCCGGCGTGCAAGGCCATTTTGGCCAGTTACTGGCAATCCTCGCGCAATCGCACGTCAAGCTCGACTATCCGATGTATGTCAGCGGCAAGCAGTTTACGTTGGCCGATCTGGTCGAACACGAAAAATCGAACTGTGTGGCGGGCGAGGAGCTGACCTTCAAGCTGATTGCCTTGATGCACTACCTCGATTCGGATGAAACCTGGAAGAGCCGCGATGGCCAGGAATGGTCGATCCAGCGCCTGGTGCATGAAGAAATCAAGCAGCCCATCCGCGGCGCCGCTTGCGGCGGTACGCACCGCTTGATGGGACTTAGCTACTCCGTCAACAAGCGGCTGCAACGCGGCAAGCCGATCGTGGGCGAATTCGCTCGGGCCCAGGCTTTCATCCAGGATTACCACCGCTACACGTTCAGTCTGCAGAATCCCGACGGTAGTTTCAGTACCGAATGGTTTACTCGTCGGGGAGATAACACGGATATCGACCGCCGGCTCAAGACCAGCGGCCACATCCTCGAGTGGATCGGGTTCTCGCTGTCCGACGACGAGCTGCGCGACCCAAGGATGATCAAGGCGGTCGACTACGTGGCCACGATTCTGCTGAAAAATGACACGCACAAGTGGGAAATCGGCCCGCTGGGGCACGGGTTGCACTCCTTGTCGATCTATTCCAATCGAGTGTTCAAAGACTCCGAACCCGCACGATCTCAAACCGCGGTCGGTGAATCGCACGATCCCAACTCGCCGCTGTTCCAGGCTCGGCTCCGCACTCCCTGGGTCGAATAGTCCCAGGCTTTCTCAGCCGTCGAACAAACGGGACAAGTCGGACCCCATCAGTCTCTGGGCGCGCGTCTTGCGGTTGCCCCGGTGCGGCAAAGTACTTACCATTGCGATGCGGCACCGGCCGCGGGAGTCGTATTTTGCCCCAATTTTGCCGCGTACCACCGAGCGAGTTCCCGGGTGAAGACGTACCGTTTCACCGACCAGTTTCAGACTATCTTCGAGATCGCAGCCAAGCTCTCGCAGGCTGTCGATGCCGACGCGCTGATGCTGTTGGTCGACGGGCCGACCGATTGGGAGCGTCTGAAAAAACAGGCCGGCGATGAAAAGATCTTGATCGCGGCCGATTTCCCCGCCCAGATCGAAGGAGCCGCCGAAGCCGGGCTGGCCACGGTCGTGCTCAAAATGCCCGAGGCGCCGGTCTATGAAAAACTGACTCAGGCCCTCTTGGAGAGCGTCGCCGACGACATTTTGGCTGCCGGCGCCCAAGTGGTGGCGATCTATAGTGGGTTCGAAGCTGGGGCCATCGACTCGATCAGCCTGATTCATCTGGGTGAGCACCTTGGCCAGTTGACGGCCCGCGATCTGCGGCAACTGGAGACCCACGTTCCTTTGGACACGCTCAAAACCGTGGTCGACATGGCGGTGGAAGTGGGTCGCGAAGGTCGCGAGGGCAAACCCATCGGCACGTTGTTCGTCGTGGGCGATTCGAAAAAGGTGCTCTCTAGCAGCCACCCGGTCGGCTTCGATCCGGTCAAGGGCTACAGCCGCAAGGAGCGTACGCTCGACGATCCGCGCGTCCGCGAGGGCATTAAAGAGATCGCCCAGTTGGACGGCGCGATCGTGGTTTCGGCCGATGGAATCGTGGAGGCTTCGGCCCGCTATATCGACGCGCCCGCCGACAACATCGCCCTGCCCAAGGGTCTCGGCGCCCGGCATTGGGCCGCCGCGGCCATCAGTCGCAAAACCAACGCCGTGGCCGTGGCCGTGAGCGAATCGAACGGCACCGTGCGAATCTTTCAAAATGGCGAAGTCGTGCTCCGCATCGAGCCCTTCCGCCGCCCCATGAAGTGGAAAGACTTCGAATACGAGCCGCCCCCGGCGGAATGAGTAGGGGTTCGGGAGTAGGGGTTGGGGATTCGGGACTAGGGATTAGGATTCAGTCCCGAGGATCTCGGCTACCAGTTTCCGGGGAGCGCCGATGTCGGTCACGTGAATGGTGCCGGTGTATTTTTCCGCGCCGGGTACGAGGAAGCCGGGCTTTGGGGCGACGAACGTACAGGTGTGGACGGCTTTGATCGCGTGCGCGGCGGGTTGGCCCGTGTCGCAGTCCAGGCCGCTGGGCAGGTCGATGGCGAACACGGGGATCGCCAGCGAGTTGATGCGGTCGATGACCTCGGCCAGCGGCGCTCGCGGCTCGCCCCGGGCACCGGTGCCCAACAGCGCGTCGATGACCCAGGCCGAACCAGCCAGCTCTCGTTCCATTTCTTGCGACTCGATTTTTCGGATCGGCACACCGCTTTTTTCGAGAATTCGATAGTTGATCTCAGCGTCGCCGGCGAGCTTCGACGGATCCGCGAATAGCAGCACTCGAACTTCGAAGCCGCGCAAGTCCAAATGGCGCGCCACGACAAAGCCGTCACCACCATTATTGCCACCACCACAGCAGACCACGACCGGGCCGGCAATTCCCAGATTGCACAGCAAGTCGGTCGCCCCGCGTCCGGCATTTTCCATCAGAACGACGCTGGGCATGCCGTACTCTTCGACGGCACGCCGGTCGAGCTCGCGAGCTTGCTGGCAGGAAATCGTGACTGGGGTCATGGCGGTTAGTCAATGTGAGTGGAGTTTTGCTGCCGGTCCATTGTAAACGGACGATGGAGCCTGGCTATCGCCCGCTCCAGATTGCCCAAGCGGTCAGGGCGGCAATGACCATTACAATCGCGCAACTAACGATCGCGTTCGTCCAGGGGTTCAAACTCAATGCCCACCCCTGAGCTTTCCAAATCCGCACAGGTGACACCAGGCGTCGTTGATCGGCTCTTGCGACCTAACGAATCATTCGGCAGAGGAGCGATTTCTGGAACGTTCGTCAGGCGATTTCCGACGCTGGAACCCTGCAAGCCAAATTGGCAAAACTGCGTTGTGGCAGCAGGTCGATGTACTTCCATGCGGCGCTAGCTTGACGACTTACCCGACACAAGCCTGGCGCGGCGCTTGATGGTTACTCTACTCGACGAACCCTGTGGTGAGGTGAAACGATGATTGTGCGATTCGCCATCTTTGCGCTTCTAGCGGCTGGCATGGTAGGGATCCCTTCGACCGTGTCAGCCAAATCCATGTCGCGGAGGGAGATTCGTGAGATGCCGATTACGGCACGGCCCTCCCGGCCCGGCCATTTTTACGGCAACGCCGTACGCCGCAACACTGGGCAGAGTGGACGCCAGCAGAGTAGTCCTGCTTCGTTCGGGCATCCGACGAGCTAAGATAATTCATTCCATCCATTGAACAAAAAAACCGCTAAGCCCCAAAAGGTCTGGCGGTTTTCATTGGTCAGAACCTTTTTCTTCGCCGCTCAACCGGCCGGCGGGAAAAACAGATAGCCAAATCCGGCCGCCGCCGCACCTTCGAACAAGGCTGCCCGCAAGCTAAACGGAATCGGATCGATCAGGTACGGAGCACAGTTGCCCGGGCGGTAGTAGCCCAAAGTGTAGATGCACTCTTGCGGCGGATTGAGGCCCATCTTGTAGGGCAGCAATGGCACCGAGATGAAGAAGTGAGCGGCCGACAGGAACGGCTGTGCGACGGGATTCCACGAATGCCCGTAACGTTCCAAATGGACGTCTTCGAAATACAGCGGCTTGTGGCAGATGCCCGTCGCCTTCCAGTTGAATACGGTTTGCGACCAGGCACGAGGTTTGTACGAAGCATCCGTGCCGGAGCGGCACTCGCAGGGATAGTCGCGGCCCTCGATTGGCGGCAGCCCCCCTTCTCCCTCGATCACGATGCCCACGACGATCGTGTCGATCGTATTCCGTCTCAAGTCATTGATCGCGCGGCTACAGTCTTTCTTGTCATTCTCGCAACCGCCGAACTCGGCGGGCATGTCCATGGGGCCCGACGGATACGACGGGGGCTCGTTGCCCGGCGGCACTGGAATTCGATCTTCCGGAAAAGGATCGTTCGTGTTTGGCAACGGAGCGGCTTGCTCGTCGCTCGGCGAGGTTTGGGGCATCTCCAGTTCGGGAGTCGTATCCGATTTTTCTCCAGCGCGGTTCCTGCCCGGAGAGCTTTGGTCAAACGGGTCCTTCAAAGGATCGATAGGCGGTTCCTCGACCTGATTGCTGACTTGCATGATCGAGTCGCGCAGTTTGGCGCGTGAGGACTTGGTCGAAAGTTGGCTGGCTGGCCGAGAATGAGCCGTTTGCCGCGCTGGAATCGGAGCGGCCGGAGCCTTGACTTCGGCCGGTAGTTCCTTGAGCTCGCCGGCTTCCGGGGTCTCAAGCTTCTTCTCGATACCAAGCTTTTTCTGCGGCGCCGCGCCGCGGGCATGCCATTTCAATTTGGCCGACGACGTCGACTGTGGTGCGTCGTCGGCTCGGGCCTGCGACGGAAATGCCAGACTGGCAGCCAGACAAAGTGCCAGGGCGCCGCAGCCGGCGACGATCCGATCTTTCGGCCAGATGAGAAGTTTTTCGGCCGGGCGAGTCGAGCTAAATGGACTGTTAGATGTCGCCCGACGCGTATTCGGTGCTGTAATTGGACGCTTCCTGCGTAATGGCAATGTCATGTGGATGACTCTCCCGTACTCCCGCCGCGGAGATTTGGATGAAACGTGTTTTGGTACGCAACTCTTCAATCGTTTGAGTTCCGCAATACCCCATTCCAGCCCTAAGACCACCGACGAGCTGATAGACAAAGCTGCTCAACGGCCCCTTGAACGGGACCCGACCCTCGACTCCTTCGGGCACGAGCTTGCCGGGTTTGCGTTCGGCGCCGCGTTGGCGGTAGCGTTCGCTCGATCCCTGCATCATCGCGCCCAGTGATCCCATGCCTCGATAAACCTTGAAGCTGCGGCCTTGATACAAGATCATTTCGCCAGGGCTTTCGGCCAGGCCGGCAAACAGTCCACCCACCATGACGACATGCGCCCCGGCGGCCAGGGCCTTGGTGACGTCGCCCGAGTAGCGGATGCCGCCGTCGGCGATGATCGGCACGCCACTTTCGGCAGCGGCCTGGGCAGCTTCATAAATGGCAGTAATTTGTGGAACTCCGACGCCGGAGATAATTCGCGTGGTGCAGATCGATCCTGGCCCGATGCCGACTTTGACAGCGTCGGCACCCGCGGCAATCAAGTCGCGGCAGCCCTCGGCAGTGGCAATGTTTCCGGCAACCACGTCGATATCCCACCGTTTCTTGAGGTTCTTGACGGTCTCGACCACATTGGCCGAATGGCCGTGGGCACTATCTACCACCAGCACGTCGACATCTTTTGCTAGCAGGCTAGCGGCTCGTTCGTAGTCGAAAACTCCGATCGCGGCTCCCACCCTTAGCCTCCCCTTCCCATCTTTACAGGCGTTGGGGAAACGCTTCATCATGTCGATGTCTTTGATCGTGATCAGGCCGGTCAGTGTGTACTTTTCGTCAACCAGGAGAAGTTTCTCGACCTTTTTTGCCATCAAAATCTTCTCAGCTTCCTCAAGCGTTACGGTCCCCGTAGCCGTTACAAGGTTCTCGCGCGTCATAACCTCCGAGATTTTTAGGGCCGTGTTCTCCAAAAATCGCAGGTCGCGGCGGGTAATAATGCCCACCAAATGCCGCCCGTTGGACGTAATGGGCACCCCCGAGACGTTCTGCTGATCCATGACCTCGCGGGCCCGCTCGACGGTAGCATCGGGTGGTAGCGTGACCGGATCGGTGATGATCCCGTTGGCGCTGCGTTTGACCCGGTCGACTTCTTCGGTCTGGCGCTCGATGGACATATTCTTGTGAATCACGCCCAGCCCCCCTTCCTGGGCCAGCGCGATCGCCATGTCGCTTTCGGTCACCGTGTCCATCGGTGAGCTGAGCAGCGGGACATTCAGACTAATGCGGCGGGTGAGGCGGGTGGTCACGTCGACCTCCGAGGGAACGACGCTGCTATAGCGGGGTTCCAGGAGCACGTCGTCGAAAGTAATGCCGAGAGAAGCCAGCTTGTTCCGCATGGTCAGCACCTCCACCAAGAAAAGTAGAATCTTGGATTATGCAGGGCTGAGCCAGAATTGGCAACGTGCCCGGCTGGCTGATTTTGCATGGAATGGGGTTTGAATTCGGCAAGTCAGTGCCGTCGATTTCGTGCATCCCGGCGTCGTTTTGGAAGGAAGGGGTTCACGCGGAGGCGCGGAGGACGCGGAGAGGACAAAACTTTGAATTCCTCCCTCCGCGCGTCTCCGCGCCTCCGCGTGAGTCTTCTGAATTGGCTGCAAATAGAATTCGACTCACAGTTGGAATCGTTGGGCGCGCAATGCCACGCACAAATCGCGAGAGCGAAAAAAGAAGTTTGGCGCCACTGCCCCTTTGGGAGGCCAGGCCGTTCTGGATTGACTCCGAACCACACACTCCGGACAACGCTTTTTTTGCCTCGCCTATCCGCCCGTTGAAAAATGCCGTCGTGGCATTTTTCAACCTCGCCAGGTGCAGAGCTAAGCTCCGCACGGCTCGCAAAATAACGACCTACGTCGCTATTTTGTCATCGCATCCCTGCGATGTTGCAGCCTGTTGAATAAATCAACCGACTGCTTCCGGGCAGGGCAATGGCGCCGGGGTTAGCTTTGAACTGCCACGGGGGGAAATTCCGGATGCCACTAACCCTGGTCCGGTCCAATGCCGCGGTCGCACGTCCTTTCGCAATTCGGCGTTTACCGCAACCAAGCAGCGCTGAAAATAATCCCAGCGCTACCAGGAGAGCGAGTTAGAATGCCGCGGCTTCTTGGCATGCGCTTTTGGAAGAGGCCCAAGAACTACCTCGACCTACCGGCGCTTCAGCATTCAAACGTCGTACGCCCCGCTCAGTCCGAATTGCCTACGAGGGAGTATGCCAAAGCCGTGGGGTGATTTCCAGGCGAGTTCTTAGGCCAAAGTGGGGAATTCTTGGGCGAACGGTTTCTTGGTTTTCGCTCGAACGCCAGAGATGATCAATATGACCTAAATGGCCAATGCTCGCTGAAGCTGGCTTCATGAGACCGTGAAGTTTCGTCGACGAATTTCCCCGCCTTTGCCGATAGATCGTAACGAATTGCTGGACGTAGCGGTCCGGATGGTTCAAACTTCTCGAAAGTACTGATTGCAATGGGCCACATCAGAGAACCGGCAACATGAATGCATTATTTACCGTCGTCGCGCTCGTGGCGTTGGGAGCTGACCCGACCGCCGACGCGCTGCTGAAAGAAGTGATTTCCGCCGCCGAACAAACGGCCATTCGACTTAAAACTGAGGGAGCCGCGTGGAGTGCTCGCTTTGAGCTGACTGGTGGGCTGACTGTGGTTGTCGACACCGTGCAGTTTCCGGCTACTTCGCGGCTCGCTTTGAAATTGACCGCAGGCAATCAATCGCAATCGCTCCTCACGTTAATTACCAGCGAGGGAGATTGGTTGGTGGATGATGGTCGATCTCGCGGCCGGTACCGGCCGTTCGAGGCCCCACTTCCCTGGGGCGCCGCGGCCTATTTTCTAAACGCCAGTAGCCTACCAATGCTGACCAAAGAGGTGGTCAGCGGTAGTGACATCGTGAGCGTCAAGATATTGGATGTAGCCCGCGTCGCAGTGCGCTCGCGCGGAAGTGGCATCCAACGCGAGAATCTGCGGTCGATGGTCGCGAAGAGCGAAGGTTTCGCTGCTCAATTGGCAGCCGCTGGAAAACCGGTCGCGCCAGAGTTGTCGCGGCAGCTTGCCAATCTCAAGAAACAATTCGACGAAGGCTTTCTCTTAATCGTTGATCGACAGACCGGAATCATCTTGGATCGCGGAATTCCACCCAAAGAGGTACATCTGTTGGGGTTTACTTGGAAGGGAACCGGAAAGGGTGCCGAGTGGGAAATACGGGCCAAGGATTGGGTTGACCACACGCAGCCGTTCTCCAGCGAAGAGATGAAAGATGTGATTCAAATCGGATAATGACCCGATGTGGCGGCCTGGTGCTGCATCCGCGGGCGATTCCGAACTACTGTTACTCAACGTGCGGACCGGATCCCTCAAACGGGTTCCGTTCCCGTTTGGTCAGGCACTGTCGGGGTGCTTTTCACCAAACCGTACGAAGATCTATGTCCCTGGCTAAAAGCCAGACGAAGGCAATATCACGATTTTTGAGGTCGACCTCGCCACCGGGACATCAGTGCCCATCGGTGACGGGTCACTCCAGCATGGAAACTGGATGGGACCGGCCTTGTCGCCCAACGGGCGTTTCCTCGCTGTGGCCCAGATTATGCAGGGATCTGGACTCAGTTCTCAAATCCATGTGGTTGATTTAGAAACGTCCAAGGTCAGGGTAATTGGCGAAACGATGGACGTGGCGTTCCTCACATGGCATCCTGACGGTCGATCGCTGTTCTGTGTTCTCCGTGAGTCTGATTTGCCTACCAACACCTCCAAATCGTTTATTATTCAGGTACTGTTTGACGGTAAAACTCGCAAACTGCGAGCCGGGGGTTTTCCGTGCCTCTTACCCACCTTGCAGAGATTCCTATTCGAGGACCAAGACGATGACCGGCGTCTGAAAACTTGTGATCTGGAAGGCAAGGACGTCCGGTTATTTGGCGATGGATTCAAGGGCTTTGGATTTCCAGCCCCGTCGAGCGACGGTCGCCTTTTACTGATGAAATTCGTCAATGGGCAGTCTCCGCAGCCATGCCTGATCGACTTGACGACACTTCAGGTGACGCCGCTCCTCGTTCGTCCGGGTATGTGGTCACGACCTGCATGGAAGTAGTCTCCAGCCCTGCTCGATCTCGAACGCACTGCGAGTTTGACTAGATGCGAGTCGGTTTTCAGGCGCGCAAGTCCGGCCACTGTTTTGACGATTGGCTGGACCGGGTCGATCCCAACGGGATTGGGGCACGTAAGCAAAGCAACAATTAGTCAGGCCAGTGGCGCTGACCTGCCGGGCCGACACACTTTTCTTAAGGCTGTGTCGCTGGCGGTAGTGGGGCCGCGGGGAGCGGAGCGGCGGGTGCGTTGGTGTAGTTGGGAGCGGCTATCGACTCGCTCGCTGGGGGCAGCCCGGGGCCGTTCCAGATCTGTTCCCAACTCGATGAATTCAGGAAATTGCGCAGAAAGAAATAGAGCAGAAATCCACCAATTACCACGATGCCCAGCAGAGTGCCCACGACGGCCGCGCTCTGCCAACTGGCATTGTTGTTGTACTTCCGCCGCTTGACGCGGATGGGCATGCCGACCGGAGCGGAGGGAAATCGCGCCTGGCCTAGATCCAGGGCCATCTCGTCGACTCCCAGCGGGCTGGGTTTGTTAGTTGCCGGAATCCGGGGTTTCGGCGCGGCCGGGATTGCCGCGGCGGCGGGCTTCACGCGAGCAGCGGTTGGTGCGACCGGTTGGGCCACGGGCAATTGCTGCCCGAGCGGAACGGCTTTTCCGACCGGCATCGGCTTGCCCACGGGCATGGGAGCGGCCATGGCCGCGGGATTGATTGCAGTCGCGGGATTGACGGCGGTCGCGGGATTCACGGCGGATGCCGGGGCCAATTTGGCGCGAAGCTCTTTGTCGTAGTCTGCTTTTCGCTGGCCGCCCAACAAACAGAGCCGGGCAGCGGCGAGCTCGTTGAGGATTTGCTGCGACAGCGCGCCGTGACGGCCCGACTGGAAGGTGCGCACGTGCGCCATCTGCCGATCGGCCGCGTGTTCGATCACGTCCAGATCGGTCTCGAAGATCGAAATACCCAGCAGCCGATAGTGATTTGGAGGTTGTTCGTTTGCCGGAATTCCGAGCCAAACGTGATAGCCGTTGAACGTATCGGACATGAGGGCGCGACTCGTGGGCAACGAGATCCGGAGATCCCCCGGAAACAGGGAATTCTATTATAGATTAGACGCGAGCCGGTTCAAGCTCATCGCCGGGCGATCCAAACGAATGCGATTGAGGCCTAGCAAGACAATGGAAAAGGGCGACCACCGGAAGCCCTGGAAACGCGGGCGTTTGAGACGGCACCGGTTTCGATTACTTTTCTCGGAATCAATAATAGTCCGTTAACGAGTCCGTTTGTGACGCCGCATGCGCCCCCGCCCTGTTTCCCGATGCGCGTCATCTTCCTCGACTCCGAACGCTACTAGTTCCAACGTACTTCGGCGCACCAGGCGGCCCTGGCTGTCAAGCTTTTTCAATGAATGCGAGACGACTTCGCCGGGGATGTCATAGATGTGGTCCGAGACCGTGGTGGTGCTGCCGCGATCATTTTTTTGCACTTGCCGCACCGAAAAGCCGATCTTTTCCTCGCCCAGCACTTGCAACCGCTTTTCGAGGACATAGACCTCGGTGATGGCTTCCTGAGTGGTTTTGCCACTGACCGCGTCGCTCACGATGCTTTTGCGTTTCAGAATTGGAGGCGTG
>JAYVCO010000291.1:0-25643 GCA_043749935.1 Planctomycetia bacterium | reverse complement strand
CAGCCTTCCTCGTAAATGCCACACGGGGTCTGGTACCTGCTCACCTGGCTATCGGGGTTGTCGGCGAGAAACTCGGCAAACACGATCTTGTCTGAATAGGCGCAGCCCACCGGAAACGTGTCGCCGACCACGGCCCATTGCGGCTCGCCAAACAGGCAGAGCACTTTGCCGAAATCGTGAATCAGACCGGTCAAGATGAACCAGCGTGGATGACCGTCGTGGCGGATCGCTTCGGCCGTTTGCAGCAGATGTTCGATTTGGGCCAACCGCGTGTCGGGATCGCTATCGTCGACCAGCGTGTTCAAGAATTCGAGTCCATCCCACAGGCCCATATTGCGTTTCTTGAGCGGCAAATACTCGGCCCGCTTGGCCCGCACGAAATCGACCGTCTGGTGCCGATGGTTGAGCCGATAAAACTCCTTGACCTCGGGCCTGACTTCGGCCCGATAGGCACGAAATTCGTCCTTGGTCTTCGTCGAGTTCGGCGCCAATTTGTTATCTGGCTCCGGATATCGGCGGCGCAGGTCGTCTTCCCACTGATCCAAATCGCTCAAAGGGCCCGAGTCGGAGGGTGCCGGACGATCGACCATGAATGTGTTCCTCGCTGGTAACTTAGTTTTGCTGACTTTCGGCGCGCAAGAATTTCTCGAGCCCGGCCAGGTCGTCGGTATTGATCATGTCGACGCCACTGGCGCGCAGTTGGCGCCACACGGCGATATTCTCTGGCGTGGCCCAAAAACGAACGCGGCGACCATGCGCGTGGGCTTTGGTCACGGCGTTATCGAGCTTCTTCAAGTCCGCTTCGCCAATCGGCCCTTCGCCCTTCCACTTGAAGTTCAGGCCCCAGTTATCGCTGATTAGCGGCAGCAGTTGGGCGGGCAGCTCGGAATTCAAATCGCTCAAGCGGCCGTCGACGCCGGCGTAGCGCACTTTCTCGGCCGTCAGCATGGCCAGTGGCCGATTGCCCGAAATAGTCACGCTGACTGCCTTCGACTCCAGCTTGCCCTCGCGAACCACGGAAAGGATGTCGGCATATTCGGCCAGCACTTTGGAGAGCACCGCATAGGTGGGCTCGCCGGCGGTCTTAATGTCAATCAACAGATAGAAAGGCTTGCCACCCGGAAACACGCTGCCGCCATTCGTTCGGACCCGAGCTTGCAAAGGATCCAAGTACAGCGACGCCAGCGTTCGCTCGGGCTTTAGCTCGTCCTTGGTATGCCCAATCAGCAACTTGCCATCGACCAGAAAAATGTCGGCCTCGACGCTGGCAAATCCGTGGTCGAGCGCATCGAGCAGCGGCCGAGTATGTAAATAGTCGTTATGTGCATGAGCCTGCGCGAGGGGTTGAACCGGCGCGCGATCGGCGGCACAAACCACCGCACACCAACAAAGGCCCAACGAGGCCACAACCTGCAAGGCAAACAAGCGATTGCGCATCAAACGACCTTCGGGTGCTGGGGAGACAAGCGGCCGGGAAAACTGTTCCCGATTCTAGCACCGGTGGCCTTGAGGTCACAAGATTTGCCTGACAGAGAGACCGTGCAATTGGCCGGGGCGGTCGTAGACACTGGAATTCCAGCAACCCGATGCTAGACCGCAGCACTCAATAGCAGGGCGTGCAGACCTGTTGGCAGCTCACTGGAGCGCAACCTTGCTGCACCACGGGAGCTTGCTGATAGACCGGGGCCGGTTGCTGCTGATAGACCGGCGCCTGTTGATAGACGGGCGGGGCATACGTCTGACCATAGTATGGTCGCCAACAGCCAGAGGAAGCGACCGTCGCGAACAGTGCCAAAACTATCGCAGCCCGTCTCATGGCTTGTTCCCTTAAAAGACCCGGCGAAAGCGGCGCTCGAACGTGCGCCCGAAAGCTCGCGGCAAGTGGAGCGAGCGGGCGGGAACAATACGGCAACCCACTGGCGCGGTCAAGGTCAGGGGGAAATGGCCCGACATCCCCATTCTAGCCCCCCCGGCAGCGAATCACCTTGGGCGGTCTGTTGCTAGCACGTCGAGCCTGCTTTGGCCTCGCTGACGTGAAAGTTTCCCCTGCTTCAATTAACTGGCCCAATAATTGGGCCGCCGTGGCGAATGACGTATAATGGCCGAATGCGGCGCTAGCAAACCCGGATACTGATGTGCGCGTAGAATACCCATGTTGCAGCTCTTCGTCGATAACCCCTGGCTGGCCGTATGCACTGTGATCGCCGGGTTCATCGTGGCCTGCGTCGCGATCGTGGTTATCACGGACTACTTTCGGCAGTCGCATCAAGCCGAGATCGATGCCGCGCTCAAACGGGACATGCTCAACCGAGGCATGTCCGCCGCGGACATCAAGACCGTCCTGGAAGCTCGCTCCGATGGCGAGGTCAAGCGGATGGAGCTTTGCGGCAACCAAGGCGTTCGCGTGGGGTTAGGAAAATTCCAGGTGGAAGTCGGCTCGGTCAATGAACCCGCGTCGGCGACGCCCGCGGTCCACGGCTAGTTAGTCGTCGGGAACGCCACTGACGGCAAGTGTCTGCGCGCCTTCCGAAAGACATCATCGAACATCGATTCGGTCAGCACGCCGGTGAACGTGTTTTGCTGGCTGGGGTGATAGCTGCCCAATAGCCAGCGCCCATCGGTCAAATCGATTTCGGCTCCGTGGCCGAACTTGGGCATGCGTCCCTGGTGCCAGCCGCGGCGGCGCGCTTCCAGCACGGTCGCGCGCCAGGCGATTTGCCCCAGCGCCAAGAATACTTTGATGGGCAACACGTCAATCGTTTGCTCGAACCAGCGATGGCAGTTGACCAGTTCCTCGGGCAGCGGCTTGTTGCCGGGCGGAGCGCAGCGCACCGCGGCGGTGATCGCGCAATCGGTCAGTTCCAGGCTATCATCGCGCGAGATCGATTGTGGCTGGCTGGCGAAGCCCGCCTTGTGTAATGCGCGAAACAGCCACTCGCCGCTCCGGTCGCCGGTGAAAACTCGGCCCGTGCGATTGCCACCATGAGCGGCCGGCGCCAGGCCGACGATCAACAGCCGCGCTTGCTCGTCGCCGAAGTTAGGCACCGGCTGGCCCCAATAATCGCTCTCGCGAAATTCAGCCTTTTTCTCGTGCGCGATCCTCTGGCAGTAGTCTCGCAGCCGAGGGCACTGCGTGCATGCCACGATGTCGCGGTTGAGCGCTTCCCAGACAGACTGTTGATTGCGATTGCGTGCGGCCATGCCAGCAAGGCAACTCTTAGGGCTTTAGGTAACGGGCCAGGAATGCGTAGGTGGCTGCCATCACGCGCTCATGTTCTTTCGGCCAGCCGTGGCCTTCGCCCAACAGCAGTTCGACTCGGCCCGGCGTGCCGACCTTGGTCAGGGCCTCAGCCATCTGAAAGGCCTGCTCATATGGCACCAGCGGATCTTTCGTGCCTTGGATCAAGAGCATCGGTGGATCGCCGGCATTGACGTAGGTGATTGGCGAGGCTCGCTTGGCTGCGTCCTGGCGATCCGCGACGGGTCCACCCAAAAATGTGGCCACGAGTCCCTTGGACGCGTTAGGATATTCGCTCAAGAGATTCGTGGGACCGGCGAAAGAAACCACGGCCTGCACCCGGCTTGACGCTTCCGCCGAACCTCCCGATCCTTCCAGTCCGTCGCCCGAGTCGGCGGCACCCAGCATCATGGCCAAATGGGCTCCCGCCGAGGAACCGACGACGCCAATTCGATTTGGATCGAGGTGCAATCTTTCTGCGTTCGCGCGAAACCATCGCACGGCACATTTGCTGTCTTCGACTTGCGCGGGAAAGATGTGTTTTGGCGCTGCTAGACGATAACCTATACTCACCGCCACATAGCCGGCCCGGGCAGAATCGCGAATCAAACTCTCGAATTCGTTCTTGCTGCCACCTTGCCAGGCGCCGCCATGGATCCAAACGATGCCCGGCACCGCGTGGTCGAGCCCTTTTGGCATCGCTAGGTCCAACAGCAGATCCTCGCCGGCGCCCGTTCCGTAGACGACGTTTTTCTGGATCTCGACCTCGATCGGCTCGGCGCCGTCGCTCGCAAGCGGCCAGATTGAAAGGATTGACGACGCTAACAAGATAGCCAGGAATTCTCGCCGCGAATTGCGGTGACTCATGATTAACCCTTCCTCATTTGGTTTGCGGAGCGCGGCCAGCGGTCCAAAACAGTGCGTTCACGAGCAGCCGCCGAAAGCTGTCTTCGGTGAAATCCCGAGGGTGGCCCAGCGACGTGTAAAACACGCGACCCCCTTTGTGCATCCGGGTCCAAGCGATCGCTTCGGTATGTTCGGGAATCGTGCCGGTTAGCAAGAGCTCGTTGTCGGTCGCCAGTTCCTCGTTCTTATAGAGACTGCCGGCGGAACGAAATGGCTGGAAGCCGGAGAGAATCGGATGGCTCTTGGCCGAGTCCACGATTTTGATTTCGGTTGCTGGTCCCTCGCCATAGTGGCCATGATAATTTCCGCCGAGCACTTCCTTGTCGAGGTCCAGCCAGCTTTGAATCGCATGGCTGGCCGTGCGCACGCCCACCAGCGGCCGGCCTGATTGACAATAGTTCTTGATCTTGGCCAACTCGTCGCCAGAAAGCTTCAACCGGCGCGTAAACAGCAGCACGACGTCGCAGTTGTCGAGGTTTTCGAGCCCCGGCAGACGCTCGATGTCCTCGCCGACAATGAAAGCCCGCGAGCACACAACCTGGTAGTTGGTTTCCAAAAACGGCTGAAACGCCGCGAGCGATTCGTTCGACTTGTATTCGAGCGATCCGGAGATCAGGCAGGCCTTGAGCGGTTTGGCGGTGTCGGCAGCCAACAGTCGTTGGCCTAATTGCAAGGTTGCAAGCACCAGCGCGAAGAGTGCGAGCGAGCAAAAACGCCAGCGATTGAGCATTGCGGTGTTCCCCAAGAGATTCATGCCAGGATGTCGTGGATGATTTCGCCGTGGACGTCGGTCAGACGCATGTCGCGTCCGCCGAAGCGGTAAGTGACTTTTTTATGGTCCATCCCGAGTAGATGCAACATCGTGGCGTGCAAATCGTGGACGGCGACTTTGTTTTCCACGGCGAAATAGCCGTAATCGTCGGTGGCGCCATACACGGTGCCCCCTTTGGTGCCGCCGCCAGCCAGCCAGATGCTGAACCCGAACGGGTTATGGTCGCGACCGTCGGTGCCTTGCGCCATAGGGGTACGGCCAAACTCGCCACCCCAAACGACGAGCGTCTCGTCCAACAGTCCTCGGCTCTTCAGATCCTTGAGCAACCCGGCAATCGGTTTGTCGGTCGCCCGAGCATTGCCGGCATGCCCTTCCTTGAGTTTGCTGTGCTGGTCCCAGCGATCGAAGCCCAAGTTTTGCGGCAACAATTCGACAAATCGCACGCCGCGCTCGACCAATCGCCGAGCGACCAGGCACTGCCGCCCGAAAACTTCCGTGGCTGGGTCATCGACGCCGTAAAGTTTCTGCGTGCTCTCGCTTTCGTCCGACAGGTTCATCAGCTCGGGCACGGCGGTTTGCATGCGAAACGCCAACTCGTAGTTGGCGATGGCCGATTCCAGCTTGTCATCGGCGCCCGTTCGTTCGAGCGTCGAGCGATCGATGGCGCGCATCAGGTTCAGTTTTTTGCGCTGGATCTCGGCGGTGGCGTCGGCTCGCTGTAAATCGGCCACGGGCACGTCGCCCCGCTGGAAAGAGGAACCTTGGAACGTGGCGGGCAGAAACCCGTTATTGAACATGTCCCATCCGCCCGGCGGAATCATGCCGCTGTTGAGCACGACAAAGCCCGGCAGATTCTGACAGGCGCTGCCCAGCCCATACGTGACCCAAGCGCCCATGCTGGGCCGTCCCTGCTGACCAAAGCCGGAGTGCATGAAGTAGTTGGCGTTCGTGTGCTCTGAAAAATTAGCCACCATCGAGCGGACGATCGCCAGGTCGTCGACGCACATGGCGACGTGCGGAAACAGATCGCTCACCGGAATCCCGCTTTCGCCGTAACGATGAAACTCCCAGGGGGACCCAAGCACCTTGCCCACGTTGTCGAATTGAGTCGGCTCGACTTTCATCTTGATCGGCTCGCCATGTTCGCGAGCCAGTCGCGGCTTGGGGTCAAACGTGTCGACCTGCGACGGGCCGCCATCCATGAACAGGAAGATCACGTTTTTGGCTTTTGCCGGAAAGTGAGTGAGCCGCGGCGCCAGAGGATTGCGACGCAGCGCGGCGTCGGCGGTCGATTCGGCCGCCGTCGCGCCATAGACCGGGTCCGCGCAAAGTGCGGCCAAAGCCAGGCCGCCAAACCCATTGGCGCAGCGCGCGAGCATTTCGCGTCGCGAGAGTCCAGCGCTTTGGAAGCGGCCACAATGCATGGGGTGGATAGCCTGCTGGAAAACCTACTGGATGAAAATGAACTCTTTCACATTGAACAACACATGCGCAAAATCGGCCCAAGCCTGCGGATCTTGAGAGTTCGTTTGTCCGGGCGTCACGCCTAGAAAATCCAACGCTGCGTGCAACTCGGCGTCGTCGGGCTCACGCCCCAACGAGGACACATACATCGCTCGCACACGTTGGTCCGCGCTCTGGTCCGGCTGGTCCAAGACTCGCGTTGCCCAGAGCCGCGCTTGTTCGAGGACGAACGGGTTGTTCATCATCGCGAGTGCCTGGGCCGGCACGTTCGAGGCGCTGCGGCGACCGATCGTGGTAAACGGAATCGGATAGTCGAAGGCCAGGAACAGGGGCGAAAGAAAATTGCGCCGAACGGTCAAATAGATGCTGCGCCGGCCATCGCCATCCAAAGGCCCTGACGTAGCTGGTCGCCCGCGGCCTGTCATGTACGAAGTCAAATAGGGCATGACGCTCGGGCCGTAAAGCTTCGGCTCAGCCCGGCCGGAAACGGCCAAAATCGCGTCGCGAATGCACTCGGCCTCGAGCCGTCGTGGTGCCATGCGGTGCCAAAGCTTGTTCTGCGGATCGAGGCGATCGGCTTCAATTTGGGCCTGGCTCGACATCTGATACGTGTTGGAGAGCAGCAGTAGCCGATGCATCTGTTTGATCGACCAACCTTCGCGCACGAACTCGGCGGCCAGGTAATCAAGCAGCTCCGGGTGTGTCGGCGGTTGCCCCATCAGGCCGAAATCATCCGGCGAGCGCACAATGCCTTCGCCAAAATGATGCTGCCAGATGCGGTTGACCATGACCCGAGGCAGCAGAGGATTGCTCTTGGAAACCATCTGCCTGGCCAACTCCAAGCGCCCGCTGCAGTCGACCGGCGCCGGATGTTCCGTTCCGCCCAATGCCTCCAAAAACCGCCGTGGAACTTCGTCGCCCAGTGTTTTGTGACTGCCGCGAATGAACACATGTTCGTTTTCCGGCGTGCCATCGGCCAGAGCCATCGCCCGGCGCGGCGGAGTGATTTGCGATTCGAGTTGCTTTTCGAGGTCCGCGAGCTTGGCGGTTTCCGATTGCAACGTTGCCAGGCTGGCCGCAAACGAAGGGCTTGCGGTCAAGGCTGGATGTTGATCTAGCAACCCATTGATGATCTGAGCGCGGCCAGGGGCATCGTCGTGCGGCCGATTCGGTTCGGCCAGCCATTCGGCGAGCACGCGGGAGAACAACTGCTGATATTTTTCCGTCAACAGCTCTTTCGACGTGATCGAGTCGTCGTCGAGCATGCGCGCGACGAGCGGATTAGGCCTGGCTGCGGGAGTTGTATCGGAAAACACGATTTGCTCGAGGGCGATGAAACCATCATCGTCGTCGACCACTTCGACGTAGGCCCGATGGCCGATCCATTTGCTCACATCCTGCTCGTGCCAATGCGGCTGCTGACTCCCGGGTCCGAACTTGAGCCCGCCATAGATCGGGTCCTGGATCAGCAGCAGCCCATCGACAATCAGTCGCACCTGGCCGCCCGTGCCGTGCAACCGATAGAAAATCCTGGGCGTCGTGATTTCGAACGTCGGTGAACGAAGGACGCCGCGCAGCTTGCCGGAAATCAATCCGCTGTGCGCCTGGCGAGCACCCAGCAGCCGGCCGGAAAATCGCCCATCGATGCCCGCGAATGTCCACTCAAGCGGCGTGCCGGGGCCCGCGCCGAACGCGTTGCCTGTCGTGCGCCAGTCCCCGTAATTGGATGCTTTGAAATCAGCAAAGACGACCGGTTGCGAACTAGATACGAGATGTGGCTTGAGTTGGCTGACTTGCTTTGCTCGTTCCGCTGAGAAATCTGCGGTGGCGCGATCGCCTTGCTCCTGCGTCAACACGACCCAAGGATACAAGGGATCCTGAACCTGTTTCATCGCCGCCGCGTCCACGGGCGCAGTTCCCAACAGTCGCACGCCGAGCTTGGGCAACTGCGGCTGAATTTCCGTGCGGACAAAATCGGCGCACAGTTTGGTTCGTGTTTCTCGCAGCTTTTTCAGCTCGGCAATCGGGCCGGCGGAAGACTCGGGCGAGTCGATAAACGCTTGCTGGTAGCGCGAGCTCTGCAAGTATCCGGCCAGGGCGTAATAGTCCTTGGTCGAGATTGGATCGAATTTGTGATCGTGGCACCGGGCACAGCCGATCGTCAGCCCCAAAAACGTCTTGCCGAAGACGTCAATCTGATTGTCGATCCGATCGACTTCATCTTGCCGCACGTCGACCGGTGAGTGCTTCGACTCACCCAGGAAAAAGCAGCCGGTCGCGATCGTTGACTCGTCGAAACTTTCTTGCGGATGTCGCCGGGGCGTGGTCAGCAGGTCGCCGGCCACGTGTTCGATGACGAACTGGTCGTAGGGCAAGTCACTATTGAGCGCGCGAATCACATAGTCTCGATACAGATAGGCGTTCGGGATTTCAAAATCGAATTCGTGGCCCGAGGTTTCCGCGAAGCGAACCAGATCGAGCCAATGCCTGGCCCAGCGCTCGCCGTAGTGCGGCGAGGAGAGCAAACGCTCGACGACCGTTTCGAAGGCGGTTGGCGAGTCGTCCGCCAGAAACGCGTCCATCTCGGCCGCCGTCGGTGGCAAACCCACAAGGTCATAGGTCACTCGGCGCAGTAGCGTTCGCTTGTCGGCCGGCGGCGAGGGGGTCAGCCCGGCGGCGGTTAGCTTTGCCAAGATGAATCGATCGATGGGGGTTTTGACCCAAGCCAAATCGGGAACGTCGGGCGGCTGCACTGCGGCAATGGGTCGAAAGCTCCAATGCTGCGCGCGAGCTTTCAGATCGAATGCCTTGTCTGGTGTGGATCCCTTGCCCGCGACCGTTACCTCGCGGCCCCAAGGCGCGCCTTTGCGGACCCATTCGACGAGTGTGGCGATTTCCTCGGCCGGCAGTTGCGACTTCGGCGGCATCTTATAGGTATCGCCGTAGCGAATCGCGTCGACCAGCAAACTCTCCTCCGGCTTGCCTGGCACGACGGCCGGCCCGGTGTCGCCGCCGGCCAGCACAGTCGCACGCGAGTCGAGCCGCAAATTCCCCTTCTGCTTGTCAGGGCCGTGGCATCCGTGACACCGCGCCGCCAAGAGCGGCCGTACCTGCTTCTCGAAAAACTCGATGTTGGCAGAATCGCCGTTCACGTCTTTTGACGGTTCGGTCGACTTTGGCTCATCTGCCCAGCCGCTCGTCCCCAGCGACCCGGCCAGAAAGAGCGCAGCGACCCATCGACGTGAGGAGACTGGCATCATGGCGCTAGTTCGGTTGGCCCGGCGCGGACCGAAGCAGGGCGGTCCAAAGCGCAAAGTGTTCGCACGCAATCGATTCGGTTGGCAAACTCGAATCTACTCAGTCGAATATAGTAGCCGGGCAGGGTGCGGTCAACGTGCGCGGTCCTGGCAGGAACGCAAGACGCTTTTGAAATCGGGCGGTGTTCTAATGTGAAACGCCTTTTATCCCGATTCTCCCGAATTACGGCGACGATCCGTTTGATGAATGCAGTCATTTCCGCGTACAAGTCCTTTACGTAGGCGTCCGGAACGTCTGTTTCGGAAATGTGCTGTTCCCGCACCCATTCGATAGTTTGCGTCAGCGACAAGCCGGATTTGATTGAGTCGGAGATGATCTTGCAAATCACTTCCGCTACATGCTCGTTGCAGTCAGAAGTGGGAAGGTATTGACTCATCTGCATGGGCTGCACTTCTTGGGGCTGAAGTAGCTTTCTGCTAGTCATCCTGGGACGCTCCTTCGTATTAGTCCTGATCATGAATAAATCGCCCAAAGTGGCCGAGTAACTTCGTTAGAGCCGCGAGCGTCATGCTAGCTCAGTGTTGTGAGGGAATTGTGAGGAGCCACTTAGATCTTCACGAGCTTGGTTGCGACGCCGGGTACTGGGCGGTCAACGTGCGCGGCCATGTTCGATACCACTCAGCCGTTTCCAGCCTTGGACCGCAGTCAGCAGCACTTTACAAATACGGCGTCAGCAGCCGCGCCACTCCGTCTCGCAGGCGAACGAGCGTGTTGCGCCCGTCGACGTCGGCTAGCGTGACTTGCTTGGCGCGATCGCGCTTCTCGGCCATCCAGGCGGTCAACCGGCCGGCCAACTCGCAGTCGTAGCACTCGACGTCGAACTCAAAGTTCAATCGTAAGCTGCGCGGATCCCAGTTGCCCGAGCCCAACAAGACCCAGGCGCTGTCGACCAGCATCAGCTTGGTGTGGTCGAACGGCGGCGGGGAGAGCCAAACGCGGCAACCCCGTTGGAGCACTTGCCAAAGCTGCGCCGTCGAAGCCCATTTCACTAGCGTCAAGTTGTTGGCTTCTGGCAAGATAATGTCCACGGTGACACCACGCAGCGCCGCGACATTTAGCGCGGCAATCAACGGAGCGTCGGGCAGAAAATAGGGCGTGACGATGCAGACCGAGTTGGCAGCGCAGGACAATGCGCCCTCAAGCGTCAGGCGCAGCTTGTCGAGGTCACCGTCCGGACCGGCTGAGATGCCGCGCGCCAGGGCATTGCCAACCGGCTCCAACTCTGGGAACCACGGCTCGCCTTGCAAGAATTCACGGGTGCAAAACGCCCAGTCTTCGGCAAACACTTCTTGCAATTGAGCCACCACCGGCCCTTCGATCCTGAAGTGATGATCTTGAATCGGGCAAGCCGGATGGAAGCGTGAGTCGTGCCCTTCGCGAATATTCAAGCCACCGGTGAAGCCGAGTCGGCCATCAGTCACAAGAATCTTGCGGTGGCTGCGCAAATTGGCATAGGCAAATCGGCCGGGCAATAGTGTTGGCAAGAAACGGGCGACTGGAATTTCGTCTTTGCGCAACCGCCCGAGAATCGAAGGAAACGTGTATCGCGCGCCGATCGCGTCGATGATCACGCGGACCTCCACGCCGCGGCGTTTGGCTCGCGCGAGCGCGTCGGCAAACATCGCTCCGGCCCGATCGTTGTCGAAAATATAGCTGGCCAGAGCCACGCAATGTTGGGCCTCGTCAATGGCGGCGATCATCTGCGGATAAGCTTCGTCGCCATTGACCAGTTGCACGATCCGATTTCCGCGCACCAGCGGGCGACTCGTCAATTTGCCGATCAGGGTTTCCAGGCTGGCCAGATGCCTGGCCTCCGGCGGAAGCGTGCCGGCGAGACTTTCTCGGTCCGCGGCAAAACGTGTTGGCGAAGCAAACCGCGATACCCCGCTGCCACGAAGCGTGATGGCGCGGCGCTGAAGTCGATTGATGCCCAGCAGGCCGTAGAGTAGCGCCCCGAAAACCGGCACCATCACGACCAGGCCGATCCAGCCAAGCGCCGCGCGTGTGTCTTTTTTGTACATCACCAAATGGGCCGAGGCCACGACCATCAGCACGACGTACAAGGCGAAGAAAATGTGGGGCCACACCTCCTTGAGATCGTCCAGGAATACGACAAGGTTATCCATGCGCCTAAACTGCCAGAGGTGTGGGGACTTCCCATCAGGGTCAGCTTCACTCACAATATAAGGTGAGGGTTCCCCAGAGGAGAGGGCAGTTTGCAGGCCACTGCCCGAGTTTCGCGACTCTGCTGATTGCCAAGCTGCCCACCAATACCCGCTCCTGCCCAGCGAACATGCCAACCATGAAAATCAAAGTCTGTCTGCTGGCGTTTGCGTTCCTGGCGGTTGCCTGGACGCTTCATGCCGATGCTCCGGCCAAACTGCCGGAGCCGGCCGCGCGCCAGGTCGACTTCCACAAGGATATTCTGGCGATCCTGGCCAATAGCTGTGCCAAGTGCCACGCCGGCGGCAAGCAGAAAGGTGGCTTCTCGATCGACACGCGCGAGTCGCTCGTCAAAGGGGGCGAATCCGGTCCGGCCGTGGTGCCGGGCAAGAGTGGGGATAGCCGACTGATCGCGCTGGTCGGCGGACTTGAGCCCGATGCGATTATGCCCGCTCAAGGCCCAAGGCTTTCGGCCGAACAAATTGGCTTGCTGCGTGCCTGGATCGACCAGGGACTTCCATGGGAAGCGGGTTTCAGTTTCAAGAAAACCCGGTCTGCCCCGATCGAACCGCGTAAGGTCGCGGTACCTGTCACTGGACCGAACTCGAACCTCTCGAATCCTATCGATTTGATCCTCGAACCCTATTTTGCCTCGGCCGGAATTACGCCGGCGGGCGTGGTGGACGATCGCACGTTTATGCGGCGAGTCTATCTCGATCTGATCGGCCTGCTGCCAACGCCGGAGGGAGTCGACAGTTTCTTGCAGGATCACGATCCGGCAACACGCGAGCAAATCGTCCGCAAGTTATTAAACAATAGTCAACCCTTCAATCAGCAATACGCCATCCACTGGCTGACTTTCTGGAACGATGCACTCAGGAACGACTATCGGGGCACCGGCTATATCGATGGTGGGCGGTTGCAGATTACGGATTGGCTGGCCAAGTCGCTGGTCGAGAACTTGCCGTACGACCAGTTCGTGCGGCAATTGATCGCCCCCACGCCAGAGTCGGCTGGGTTCGTGAAGGGAATTGTCTGGCGCGGAGTCGTCAATGCCAGCCAGGTTCCACCCGTGCAGGCGGCTCAGAATATTTCGCAGGTGTTTCTTGGCATCAATCTTAAATGCGCCTCGTGCCACGACAGTTTCATCAACGACTGGAAGCTGACCGACGCTTATGGTCTGGCGAGCATATTTGCCGATGGTCCATTGGAGATTCATCGCTGCGACCAACCGACGGGGAAATTTGCTTCGATGCAGTTCCTTTATCCACAAATGGGCAGCATCGATGCCGCCGCGCCGCAGGCCGAACGCTTGCGGCAATTGGCCGCGGTAATTACGGTTCCGGAGAATGGTCGGCTGGCGCGGACGATCGTCAACCGACTTTGGGCGCGGCTGCTGGGCCGGGGACTGGTGGAGCCCGTCGACGAAATGGACAATCAGGCTTGGAATACGGATCTGCTGGACTTTCTGGCGACCGATCTGGTCGAGCACGGCTACGATTTGAAACACACGATCGACCGCATCGTCACGTCGCGAGCCTATCAACTCAATCCGGCGAGTGGCGCGGAGAACGATCGTGAGGAATACGTATTCCGCGGGCCGGAAGTCAAACGGATGTCCGCCGAGCAATTCGTCGATGCCGTTTCCGGATTGCTCGATACCGAATATGAAAAAGCCGTTGTCGCGCCCGTGGTCTTTGCCGCGCCAGCCAATGCGGTAGCCAAGCGGGCCGGAGCGAGGGCCGCGCTGATTCATGCGGATCCGCTGTTGAGCGCGCTCGGTCGCTCGAATCGCGAACAAGTGGTCACGGATCGGCCAAAATTGGCTACGACGCTCCAGGCATTGGAGCTGACCAACGGCACGCCACTTTCGACGTTGCTGGAGAAGGGAGCAAAGAAATGGAGCGAGTCGGCCGCGGAGCCCGCGCAACTGGTCGAACAGGTCTATCGCCGTGCGTTGCTGCGCTCGCCCACCGCTGCAGAAATGGTCCTGGCCCGCGAAGTGCTGGGCGCGCCCGCGACGCCCGACGGCGTGGAAGACCTGCTCTGGGCCCTGATCATGTTGCCTGAATTCCAACTTATTTATTGACGCCTATAGCCATGAACACAAACGATCGACATGCCTCGACGTGGAACCGGCGCCATTTTCTGCGCACGGCTAGTGCCGCGACATTGTCGGCCTTGGCCGCCGGTGATCCACGCCAGGTCCTGGCCGCGGAAGAGGAAAAATTAAGGCCCACGGCCGACACCGTCATCGTGCTCTGGATGGGCGGTGGAATGGCCGCCACCGAGACTTTCGACCCGAAGCGGCACACGCCTTACGAAAAAGGACTCGACCCGGATCGCGTGCTGAGCACGTTTCCGGCGATCGATACGGCTGTCGACACAATCAAGTTTTCGCAAGGCCTCGAGCGCACCGCCGCGGTCATGAATCGCGGCACACTCATTCGATCCTATACTGCCGGCGACTTGGGATTCATTCTGCACTCGCGCCACCAATATCATTGGCACACGGGCTATGCCCCGCCGCAAACCGTGGCCGCTCCGCACATCGGTTCGGTGATCGCTCGGACTTTGGGACCGCTCAATCCGGCGGTGCCAGCGTTTATCGACATTGGCCAACGATTTGACGTGGGCGAAGGGGAAGAGTTGAAGGCCTTTCACCAGGCCGGTTTCTTGGGCAGCGAGTACGGACCGTTTTTGATTCCGCAGGCCGACCAGGCTGACGCCAGCGTCCGCCCTCCGCATGGAATGCCGCCCGGCCGCTTCGAAAACAGGTATCAGTTCTACAAGAAACTGGTCGCACAAAGTCCGATTGGCGAACACGGCAGCGACCACCAGAAAGAATCGCTATTGAGATCTCTCGACAATGCGCATCGTCTGCTCAGTTCGCCGGCGGCCAAAGCTTTCGACTTGAGCCTGGAACCCAAGGAAATATACGACCGGTACAACACCGGCCAGTTCGGCCTGGGCTGCCTGCTGGCGCGACGCTTGACGGAGGTTGGCGCGCGGTTCATCGAAGTCACGACCGAATATATTCCCTTCAAGAATTGGGACACACACGACAACGGCCACACGCGCCTGGTCGATATGAAGGCCATGATGGATCCACCGATTTCTCAATTGGTGCTCGACCTCGAGGCTCGCGGGCTGCTGAATCGCACATTGATCGTGCTGGCCAGCGAGTTCAGTCGTGACATGATGACCGAGGGCCGGCCCGATCAGCAGGTCAAGAACCAGGTCGAAGTGCCGAAGGTGATCGAGGAACTGAAGTACTACGGCATGCACCGTCATTTTACGGCGGCCGGCTGCGTGCTGCTGTTTGGCGGCGGCATGAAGCCCGGTTTCTTGTATGGGAAGACGGCCGAGGAGCGTCCTTGCAAAACGATCGAGAATCGCGTGGTGATCGAAGACCTGCACGCCACGGTCTATCGGGCTTTGGGCATTTCGCCCAAGTTGGCCTACGAAGTCGAACGCCGGCCGTTCTACGTCACCAAGGACGGTTTGGGCAAGCCGATTGCAGATGTCTTCGCGTAGGCCGAACGCACGTCACGCTGTCGGCTCGAAATCGTACATCCGGTAAGTCTTGTCGAGCTTGGCGCCGCCTTTTTCCAGGCTGCCGCGCGAGAGCGTGTTGGATTCAAGTACCCAAGAGAATTCGACCTCTTTCATGCCCCATTTCTGCAAGGGCTCGATCAGCCCGCCCAACAGCACGACACCCAGTCCCCATCGCTGATACTCGGGCACGACGTTAATGCTGATCACGCGCATTTTGGTGAGGGCGCGTTTATTGCGCAGCAGGTGCAGGAAGCCAAACGGAAACAATCGACCATCAATTTTCTTGATGCGCGGGTTGTAATCGAGCAGCGCGAAGCACGCTCCGATCGGCTGACCTTCCACTTCGGCGACCACGGAAAGCTCGGGCACGATGAGATGTTTCGCACCGGCGCCCCATTCCGCGACTTCGCCCGCCGAGAGGGGCACAAAACCCCAGGTGCCGATCAACGATTCGTTGTAAACGCGAAGAAACATCTCCATTTCGCTCTTGAAATCGTTGCTCTTCATCAGCCGCAAGGTAACGTTGAACCGTTTCTTGGCTTCGTTGCCGATGAACCACAGCTTGCGGTCCAGCTTCGAGAGCATGTCGATGTGCCCCCAAAAGGCGTACATATCTTGGACCTTCTTGAATCCCCAGCCCTCGATCAGCTTTCCGTAAAAGGGCTTGTTGTAGGTCATCATGAAAGTGGGTGGCGAGTGGAATCCATCGACCAGCAGCCCGATTTCGTAGTTCAACGAGGGATTTGCCGGCCCGCGAATCGATTGCATGCCGCGAGCAAACAGCCAATCGCGAGCCGCATCGAACAGACTGTTGGCGACTTGCTGGTCGTCAACGGATTCGAAGAATCCGAAAAACCCGCGTTTCTCGTCCATTCGCCGGTTGTGCGCGTGATTGACGATCGCGGCTATTCGCCCGCAAACCTGTCCCCCGCGGATCGCCAGAAAGGTCTGGATTTCGGCATCGTCATAGAAGGGATGATGGCGGTAACCCAGCAATTTTCGGTGCTCGCCCACCAGCGGCGGCACCCAGTTGGGATCACCCTCGTAAAACTTCCAGGGGAAGTTGACGAATTGCCGTTGTTGTCCTCGCGAATTGACCGGCGTGACGACCAGATTTGACATATCTACCCAGGAGTTGCTGCTTTTGGGCGATGGAAGTGGCTCAATCTAGCCGTTGTCGCGGGAGAGCGTCAAGTTCGATCGGCCCACGGGCCGATGGGCGGCGTGCGGTTGCCGCTGCGCAAGAAGTGGCAAAGCGGAATTGAAAGCGTTTCGCTCTAGGGTAAAATCCTAGATAGCGACGCGTGTTTCACGGTGCCTGGCCGCCGGTCCATCGGATAGCCAAGTTCCCTCCAAGAACATTAAGAAGAGTCGCGGATTTCACTTGGCCCGGCATGGCCGGCTCGGGCCAGACTGGGCTCGTGGGAGCACGGGCCGCGGAGATGCACGGAATGTCAACAGATGCCTTGGAGCTGGGACTCGATCGAACCATCGAGGTCCTTCAGCAGCTATTAGCAGAACGATTCGACATGCCGCAAGGATCCCAAGGCGTGCGGGTCGACGATCCGCTGTTTGCCGTTGGCCGCGGACTATCTTCCCTCGAAGGCATCGAGTTCTTGTGCGAGGTCGAAAAAGAATTCGGCGTGCGGATCGACGATCTCGAATGGTGGGTTTACGAAACACCCACCGTCTCGTCCGTCGCCCAATATCTCATCGATCTCTCGAAAAAACAGCACCCCGAGCACTAAGCCCTTTCGCCATTGGAAGAAGGTTGGAGTGAGGTCTTTCTCCCACATTGGGCGGTCGGTGACGCCGGCTATGAACGGCGTGCGCAAAAAAAAGTGTCCGGGTGAATTGGACGCTTCACCCGGACACGTATCGTTGCCAAACTTCTTGCTCAATCGGCTCGTGCGGATTCAACCACTGGCAAATCCGCCGCGGAACTGCTCAGCGAGGCGGACGTCTCGGAGTTGGACGAGCCAGTCAATTGGCTTTCGCGGCGATCGCTGATCGCTCGCACGACTTGTCGCAGGTCGGTGGGGCTCAGATGCCTGACGTTGCCCAGTTCCACCAGCGGTTGCAGGCTGCGCATCGCGCGGTTGAAAACCGGCTCGAAAGCCAGGATCTCGGTGATCCAGTGTCGCATGCGGGCGAAGGACTGCGAGATCTTGTTGAATTGGTCTTGCACGTCGCCCATCAGTTCAAGATTCTCGGTAGCAATCGCCAAATTGCCCGTTTGCGACAGGACGCGGTTCTTGAGATCAACGATCTGTTCGAGCCGCTGCGCGGCCAAATCAAGGCCCGTGCCTTGACCGTCCAGACGCTCGCGGATCGCAATCAAGTCTTCAACCGCTCCTTGTGCCATGATCGTGGCGCTGCCGCGGCACACCAGATCATCGGACATACCCAGCAGCCGGTCGACGGTCTGTCCGGCGGCCAGGCTTTGTGGGCCCGCTTGAGCTAACTGGTCTTGGAGGCGAGTCCATTGGCGAGCCACTTCTTTGGCCCGCGGCAAGTCGCCCGCGCCAGAGAGCAGCATGCCTTTCAAGCCGATCAGCGATTGCAGGCTGTCGTAAGCCGCGAATAGTTCCGGTGCTTGTCGCGAGACGGTCTCCTTCAAGTCGACGAGCCGAGCGAGGCTTTCCTGGGCGGCCAGGTTCGATTCGCTCTGAAGCATTAGGCGATCTTGAAGTGCGTCGATCGCGTCGAGACTCGTTTCGGCCTCGGCGGTTTTCGTTTGCGATTCCAACAAGCGATCGCGCAGTTGATCGAGTGAATCGATCGCCACATGACTATTTTCGCTTGCATAGTGCTGACCGGCCAATCGGCATTGCAGCATTTCCATCGATCGTAGGGCCTCGGCCGCTTGTTCGGTGCGGCTCTCATTATTGAGCAGGCCCTCTTGGAGCGTCGCCAGTTTTTCCATCACTTCCAACGCGCGCTGGGCGCGCTCGGTCTGTTGGTTCAGGCGTTCGTGGAGCACCGAGATGCGGTCGAGCGATTGGTTGGCCGCGGCGTTCGAGTCGCCTTGCTCGCGCAACTGGCTCAAAAGTGTGTTTGTATTGTCCACCGTTCCGGCCTCGCCCGCCAACTCGCGCACGCTCGCATCGAGAGCAGCGACTTGAGTTTGCAATTGCGACATCTGGTGTAGCGAGGGCTGCACCACCGTGAAATGGATTGCCCCAAAGGAGAGTGCGGCTCCGAGCGCCACCTTGAACCAGCCGGAGGCGTCGAAAGTCCAAAACCGCCGCCAATTCTCCCCTTCGGACCAATTCGTCATCTGATTGAAGTCTTGCAAGTGCGATCTCCCCTGCCGATGAGACGTATGTGGCGTAATGAACTGCCCAGGTCACTTCTGTTTCACTATCGGACCAGTGACCGCGATCGATCAACCTTTTCCAATGCCCGCAATCCAACAGATAAACCCCGCCGGACCGTCTTCAAGCGCAGGCTTTACCTGACCGGACATTCGTTCGCCCTTTTGAGTCAGCCCTCCCGACCAACGACGACCGCCCCCGGGCATCGATGGCGGCGTCGCCGGAGTTCGGCCAGAGTTCCCTTCACGCTTGTGAATGAATCCTTACACAAACTTAATGTTCGAGGCCGCTGAATTTGCCCTGAGCTCGGTCTCAAGTGCGTTGAAGCGCAATCGTGCGGCCATTAACGAAACTCCGGCGCGGCAGGGTGGTTAAATGCTCGGTCGACTTTGCCGCCAAGGCGGTTCTATCAGGGAAACGGGCACGTAAGCAGAGTGTGATTGAAGCGCAGGGTGTGATTGAAGCACAGAGCGTGATTAAGCACCGACAAACGGCCGAGGGTGCCCTCACTGAGGGCATGACGAATCGCCAGCTTTAACACTTGACACCTCACGGGACAGAGATGATGCGAGTGGAATTTGATAGCGCCACGGTAGTCAAAGTGGCAGAGTATTTCGAGAGCACGGGAATGGCCACTGCCGCCGCAAGAATGTGGCAGGGGGTCAGTTCGTCAGCCCCGTACGACCGGGAAGCGCGCGAGAAGCTTGGCGAACTGCTGTTCGAGCAGGTCCCATCCGAATATCCGTTGGGCAGCGCCGCTCGCTCGCGCCAGATTTTGGACTTGATCAGTCAGTCCTTGCCGACGGCGAAGCTGACCGAAGCTTACTTCGAGAATCTCAAGCTGCTGCTGGCGAGCCGTCCCAAACGTACTCGGCCGGGCGAGGTCATCTTGGGTGTCGGAGCCGGCCGTTGTGGCTCGACGACACTATGCGCCGCGGTGGCCAGCGTGCCCGATGCGTGCGTTGCTCGTGAAATTCCCCCGTGGATTTACTGGGAGCCATTGGACGACCAGGTGCGATTCCACATCGACCGTCTACGCCTGTTGGCGGATTACTACCCGGTCGTTTTCGAAGCGGCCCGCTGGTGGCTCAACGCGCTGGACCAATTCTTTAACGCATTTCCAAAAGGCAAGGTCATCGCGTTGCACCGCAACACCGAGAGTTGCGTACGATCCTTTCTGAATGTGAAAGTTCGTGGCCGCGGCCCGTTGAATCATTGGTCTCCGCCGGAGGGCAAATGCTGGGCGCCGAATTCGTGGGATCCCACATATCCTAGCTACTCCGTGAACGCCAATTTGGCGCCCGACCCCGACGAGGCCAAAGCAGCGGTCATCGAGCGTTACGTCAAGGAATACAATCAGACGCTCAGGCGGCTGACCGAATGCGACCCGCGTGTCTTGCTGATTCGAACCGAAGACTTGAACAGCCCGGCAACGACGGCCCATTTGAGCAGTCTATTGGGCCAAAGCGTGACCATGCCACACACCGAGCTAAACGCCGGATCCACTCGCGACAGTGACAAGCGGTTTCACGCGTTCTAGTCGCGAAGGGCAGGCAGCGGTTATTCCAAGAGCTTTTCGGTACGGATTGCTGCCAGACGTCAACGCCATCGACAGCGCAGCTCGCAAGCAGGAAAGACTTTCTCTGTCTCTGTGCGTGAGCACAAGCGACATTTGCACCGGCTGCCCGGTGTGGATGCCTGCAACCGCCACTTTCGCCACTCGGCGCAACCTGCTAAATTGACACGCTTTCGATGCTGTAGCTCAGTCGGTAGAGCAACGGACTCTTAATTGAACCGGACACTTGGGAATATGTGATTTTCTCGGAAAGAACCGCGTTCAATCGCCGCTGGTATCAATGGAACGGGGCTGAGGGGTTGTCGGGTTGTCGCGACGCAAAGAGCCGAATAAGCATGTGCCTACATCCAACTTTCAAGTTCTTCACGCCCCGCAACATCGGATAGCCCTACGCTGTTTTCTGCTCCGAATACCTCACCGAGCTGTCAGTCGTACAATCGTTCGGAGACGCCGATGGCTCCAGTCCGTTTTGCTCGTAGCGACCAGAGCAAGCGCGCCGCGCGATGGCTTTATGGACTGGGTGGAGTGCTGGGCGGCATTCTAGTTGGCATGTTTCTGGCGATGCCCGTCGCCCTGGTCGCTGAAGTGTTCAAGGTCCGACCTGAAATCACTATGGTGGTTAGCGCGATCGCGTTCGCATCCGGCTTTGCTGCCGCGGCGCGCTGGGCCGTTAAGAACTACCACCGGCGGGCAGCCATGGAGGTCATCATCTTTGATGATCGCGTCACGGTCAACTCGGGACAAGGTCGCATCGTGGTACCGTTTGAGGGCGTGCGCGAGATACGGCTTCGCGACGGCAGCAGGACGGGGCGTACCTGCCTTGTCGTGACCGACTCGGGACACACCGTAGTGTTCCCAGCGGAAGTCGCGTCGTTTGAAGCCGTTGAAAACGTGCTCGTGCCTCGGCTGAAGCCATTTTTGGAAAAGAAATTGAACACGACGCTTAACGCTGGCGATGCCATTGACGTTCGGGAGGATGTGCCCCTGTCGTATGTGCGCATTATCGGTGGTGTTGTGATGCTGTGCATTTCGCCAATGCTTGTGATCGCAGGCAAGAAAATGGTGATACAAACGGTTGACGAAGGTATGCGTTCCATTCGCCGTGGGTTCCGCGGCCGTCATGGTGGGTTCGTCATCGTCACAACCGGCATGCTCCCCGCCAATGATTTGCAACGTCTACCTATCATTTGGACCGAATTGACTCTCGACCAGCTTGATGACGATGGAATTGTGATTTCCGGAGCGGGCCATTTGCTGTCCGCTTCCGCTCATGCTCGCGACTTTCAGCGAGCCTCGGGCTGGCTCGTGGATCGACTTCGACGGAAGGACCATGACGGGAGTGATTCTCCAGTCCCGATTGCATGATGTTTGACGCGCGCGTATCGCGTTCGCCGACCAGTAGTGGAATGTCCTGCGCAGCGTCTTCACAGGTAGCGCCGACAACGTACACTACTTGGCAGAGCCACTTTCGCCACTCGGCGCAACCTGCTAAATTGACACGCTTTCGAGGCTGTGGCTCAGTCGGTAGAGCAACGGACTTTTAATCGAAAAAGTGCGTTCGCCGAAGAGTGCATTTTTCGGCCGTAAAGCGCTGGTTTTCAGGCACATCGGGCAAATCTTGCGACCCTACTGAAAGCCCCCGTAAGCCCCAACTACACACGATGCGGGTGTACCTACACCTCGAGGGGCACTGGCGATCATCAGATGACGTTGGGCACGCCGGGTGGTCGCTACTCGAATGGGCGTGGTATCATGCAAAAGTGGGAAATGTTCTCTGCGACGAAGGAGACTAACGGTGGCTTACCAGATCCCAGCCGACGTCGAGCAACTCATCAAGCAGCGCATGGCGTTGGGCGCTTACTCATCGGAAGCTGATGTCCTCCGCGACGCGCTCGAGTCGCTTGAACTGCGCGAACAGGAACGGCTCGCTCGCTGGGATGAACGAAACCACCTGGCGACCAAGCAGAGCAACCAAGGGCTTTCAAAGCCCCTGGATGATCAGCAAGTCTTGGCTCGGCTGCGCGCGAGACTCGCCAAGGAAGGAATCCTTGAATAAATGGCCCGGGCGCTCTGGACTCCAGTGGCCGAATCGGACCTCGACGACCTTCTCTTCTATATCGCCTTCATTGACCGCAGGTTTGCCACGGGCGAGCGGCTCTACCACGAGATTCGAGAGCTGGTCGACCAATGCGCCGAGCAAGCCCTAGCGGGCCATGCCCATCCGGATGCACCCACCGGATGGCGCTACGTGAAGCACAAGCGGTGGCTGATATTCTATCAGCCGCACCCCGATGGCATCGAAGTCATGCGAGTTGTCGATAGCGTCCGTGATTTGCCGCGATACCTGCACGGCCTGTAGCCGATTGTGCACCGCTGCACCCCATGGCAGCCAGCCGCTCGGGCCTGCGCCCGCCACTTTCGCCACTCGGCGCAACCTGCTAAATTGACACGCTTTCGAGGCTGTAGCTCAGTCGGTAGAGCAACGGACTTTTAATCGAAAATGATGCTCGATTCAAAGTGACGGAAATCGCCCATAAAGCATTGTTTTATAAGGAGTTCCGGCACGTTTGTCGCGTGTTCGCAAACGCCCGAAATCGACTGAAAAAGCCCCCACCGGGTGTCAATGACACCCGCTCACACGCGGCGAACGGCAATCCTTCCTTGGTCGCCACGTAGCTCCTGATTATCCGCAGGCCAACCTCGGCCGCCGCTTCCACGCTGTGCTGGGCAATCAGTCTGCGAAGACGAACAAGCAGTTGCCCACGATCGCAACGCTACTCGTCCCCTGCACGCGACCAGCCAGGCCAGCCGCCACCGAGTTGATTGCCGCCATCTTGGTGGGCTTGATCGGTGGGCAGTTGGGTCCGAGGTTTGGTCCGGTTATCGATAACCAGAGCTCGCCAGCCCGAGTCGCACTCGCCGAACTGGCGTCGGGGAATTCGATAGCACGAGAGCCATCTACCCAGTCAAGCGGCCAGTTCGTATGGCAGGCACGACCACGCTGCACTGATGAGCGGTGATGGTCACCAGCTTCCGATCGGTCAAGGCGTCCATCAAACTGAGAGCCCGCCACTTGATTGATATAATGGTGAACATGCCGGACCATCCCGCCAAATCACGTCGCCCTTCATTTCGCTTTAGCCTTAGGTTCCTTTTGTTGCTCATTGCAGCCATTGCCATACCGCTCGGCTGGAAAATGAACCGGGTTCACAATCAACGGCTGGTTTTGGCCATGGTCAAGGAGCTGAACGGGGAGGTACTGTTTGATTTCCAAGTGACACCTCCCCCCTGGAACGAATCATCAGGGCCGAGATGGCTAAAGAACCTCGTAGGAGATGACATTTTCACCAATGTACACTCCGTGACCATTGAGAATTCTAGTGCCACAGACGATACGCTCGCCTCGATCGTGACATTACCACATCTTGAACACGTGAGAATTCTATCCGATGGGGTGAGTGACGCTGGGCTTCTGCATTTGGCGAGAGCCAAGGACCTGACGGCCCTGGAAATTGGTTCAAAGAAGCTCACCGCTGCCAGTTTTGCGACTTTGACTGGTCTCAAGAGGCTCAACAAGCTGTCGTTGGGTTTGTGGGAGCCGCAGATTACCGATGCCGGTCTCTTGCACATTTCTGAGCTGGCACATTTAGAAATGTTGACCATCGATGCGTTCAACATCTCCAGCGAAAGTCTTGCTCGCATCGCCAAGCTTCCGAAGCTTCGCATTCTCCAAGTTGACAGTTGTTTCATATCGGATTCTGACCTTGAGTGCCTGGCGGCGGCACGCGAGCTTATGGCTTTGACGCTGATCAACGCGAACGTCACCGACTCAGGGCTGACGCACCTGGAGAAAATGACAAAGCTTTCGATGGTCGACCTGCGTGGAACCAAGGTAACCGCACAAGGCGAAAGCGGTCTTCGCCAAGCTTTGCCCAGATGCTACGTAAATGGTTCCAAGCAGCCCTGAAGCATCGGTTCCATAGGTCACGACAGAAATGCTCACGCTCACCGCCCCTTATTGGCCCGCACCCAGCCACCGTCGTCCGAGAGCGGACGAATGATTGGATCTTCGTCGAAGAATGGAAGTGGCTGTTGCAGATGAGACTAAACTACCGCTGGCCCGAGCACCATGACCGAACTAGGCACGCTGGTGGTCGATCCTTTCTGCGGGTCCCGCGGCACCATAGGCGTGGTTGAGCTTGGGTTGATTCAGGATCGTCGTTTTTTGTCGAGATAGGCCGACACGTCCTTATATTTAGGGCCGACCATTCGTACGGTTCGGCTGAGCATCGCTCGACTAACGTGGAACAGTCTTGACCAAAACTGCAATTCGTCCACGCGATTGACATCGACGTAAGTTGAATCCTGCGGCCAAGTAGTCGTCTTATTCAATTTGAACATCGTGAGTACCTCCTAACCCCTACGGTCCAGCATCGCTAAATTCGTGCCAATCACGAACACGTTGCTCGGACCCCCCAAAGCTCCGAATCTCGGAATAGCAATTCCAGCGTGGCGATCAGCCGAAGTAGGGCCGAATCAGCAGCAAGCACTGCTTCGTACTGTTGGGCGTGGCGTGTTCCCGAGGTGCTGCTCAGACTCCGCACGCCGGCGACCAAGGATCGCGGGCCACTCCATTCAGAGCAGGCCTTCACCGTTCGGTCCTCATCGGGCCAAGGGCTGTCCGGGGAGTGGCTCCTCAAATTCAACTCCCGGACGCTCGTCGGCGAGATCGGCCAATTTGCTTGGGCACTGCCGGTCGAGCCCAAGCTAGAAACCGCCGAGCAGCATGTCCATTTCCAGCCTCAATTGAGTATCGCCAATTCAGCAGGTTTCCCGAGGCGGCCAACGACGACGGCATTCTGGTCGAAGGCGATTCCCAGCTGCTGGGCCGTGGCCTCATCGATTCCCAAAACCAGCACACTCGGTTCCGGTGGCCAGTTTCCACTGTCGCCCACGCCTTCGCCAGCAAAGAACGTCCAGCCTCCCGTGTGCAATTGGGCTTCTAAGGTCACCTGCCGGTGGTGATTCTCGTCAGGCGAAAGCAAGACGGATCCAGGGTTGTACGCTGTTAGGTACGCCCAGGACTCGCAGGCATGGTCCACCAACAGTTGGTCAAGCTGTGCATCGCATTTGTCAATGCGAAGAGCCAATCGACCTCGTGGCGTATCGGCGTAGAATGTCGTTTTGCGGTAAGCTTCGTGAAGCTCCTGATTCATAAAGATGCTGCCTTGGTTTGGCTGGTCAGATCAGGTCAAAGAACGCCTTCCCTGCCCAAACCGACCGATTGAATCCTCCCGCCGTGAGTTCACGCGGGGTTACTTACCTTGACGC
>JAYVCO010000290.1:0-2026 GCA_043749935.1 Planctomycetia bacterium | reverse complement strand
ACTCCCGATGATCTGCGCGGCCGGCATCCGCACTTCATCGCAGATCGCACCATTTGAGCCAAGATCAATTGTTCAAGTTATTTTTTCGCGGACTCTTAGCTTCGCCAACCGCTCGTCGAAATCTTCCAGTTTGCGACCGCGCAGACGAGTGACCACCGTCGTTTCTTGCAACAGGCGGGGCGAAGCTTTGCCGCTGGCTATCAACGTCAGTAAACCTTCGGCTCCCGACGGGCTATCGGCCAAAGCGGCGGCAATGTCGATGGCCAGCCGCTCGGGAGCTGTTTGCAGGTTGGTCAACAAATGTTGGCGCGAAGAATCGTCGTTGATCCGCGCCAGAGCCGTGGCCGAGTGCTGGCGTAGGTGCATCGGTTCGGTCGAGTTGCCGAGGATTCCAGCCAGCAGCGGAATGGCGCGCTTTGCGTCAACCGCGACGCAAGCATCGATCGCCTTTTGCCGCAACTCGCGAAACTTCGCGCCACTGCCAGCAGCGGCGGCCAGCGTTTCGAACACGGGAGGGCTGAACTCGCGAGCAAGTTCCAGGCCCGCGCGAACGTCGGCTTCCTGTTTGCTTCCCAGTAGTTCCATAGTTAGGCGGGCGCCCCAGACGGCGATCTCCGGCGGCAGCTCTCCACCTCGTTCTTGCACGCCTCTTCGCAGTGTGCGAACCACGCTTGCTTGCTCGACGGTCTTGAGATGTTGTAAGCCAAGCGCCAGTGCAAATACCGCGGGCAGCTTATCGTCGGCAATGTATCGAGTGACGTGATGCAGATACGTCTCACGTTTCGCACCAGCCGAATTGACCTGTAGCTGTGCCCAAACAAAAGCCGCTGACTCCCCGTTCGGGACGCCCAGGCTAACGTTGGACAGCCGCTTGAGATCCTCAGCGTTGCCACCGACGGCCGATGCAAGTTGGGCATAGACCCCCGGCTTGAGCAACTGGTCGCGCAAGGCCATGCTTGTGACGTGGATCAAGTGAGTATCGTCAGCTGGAGTCGAGGCCCAGAGCGCGAGGAGCGGTTTGACGTTTTCAATGCGCGGGTGGCGCCCCAGGGCGTCGGCAGCCGCACGCCGGACGAAAGGGTCGGAATCGCTGAGTGCCGCGAGCGCGAGCGGGCTCTGGTCCGATTCTCGTTCAGCAATCATTTTCATCAGATGCACGCGCACCGTGCGATCGGTATCGTGCGCGAGCGCTTCGACGATCGCTGGCTCGAGCCCGCCGAGCCGCTCCAAAGCCCACAGGCCATGAACTCGCTGCGAAGGCGTCGACTGTGGCGACATCAACAACTCTTTCAGTGGCTCGATCGCAGGTCTTCCGATCCGGTCGACGAGGTCGTTCGTAGCCAGAGAGCGAATCGTAAGGTTGCCGTCATCCAACAGTTCGAGCAGCCGGCTTAGCGATGCGCGACTGACATCGTGACCCACCGGTCGCGCCGTATCCGCTGGCTTTTCGACACCCTTGCCGGTATACACGACGCGCCAAATGCGCCCGCGCTGGCGATCGCGCCCGGGATGATCGAGCGGCACTTCATAGTGGCCGATGATACGGTTGTAGAAGTCCGCGATGTACAGAGCGCCGTCCGGACCGACTTGCAAATTTACCGGCCGGAACCAGGGATCGTCACAGGAGATGAAATCGGGCATTTCCACGGCTTCGTAGGTCGAGCCGTGGGCTTGCAAGCGATCGTGATTGATGCGGCCCGTCACCGGATTGCCGACCATGATCGTATCGCGATATTCCGGTGGAAATTGCTGGGCGGCGTAATAGACGATGCCACCAATACCCGACGAGCCATGTGTGTGACCGATCATCGTGGGACCAAAACCGAGTCCATCGTGGGCTTTTCCGAAGCTGGGATAATACGCCCCGCGCAAGAGCATGTAGATCGGCATGGTGTGGCAATCGGCCGAGTAGAGATTGCCCAAGGGGTCGAAGGCCAATCCGAACGGATTGACCTGGCCATGCGTGAAGTACTCGAGATGAGATCCGTCCATACGCATCCGAAACGTGTTGCCCGAGTTCATCGTA
>JAYVCO010000289.1:0-7698 GCA_043749935.1 Planctomycetia bacterium | reverse complement strand
ACGAAACACCAGCGCCGACCATTGATCGTGGCGACCACTGGGCTCGAATAGCTGGCCAGCTCATCGGTAATCTTGTAGCGCACCGCGCCGATTTTTTTGTCGAAGGCGACAATGCCCGAGCCGTTGCCTTCGACCTGGTCGAGGCGTCCCGGTGGCACATTCTTGCTTTCCGGCGGGCTGCCACCGACCTGCACGATGAGCAGATCTTTTTCCACGATCGGGGTGCTGCCGACGCCAAAGAAATTCTGGATGACGCCAAACTGCGCCGCAGTGTCGACCTTCCAGACAGGTTTGCCGTCGGTCGTTGTCAGGCAGTGCAGCATGCCTTCGGCGCCAAAAATATAGACGCGGTCGCCATCGATCACCGGCGAGCAGCGCGGGCCGTTGTCGTAGCCATAGAGATCCTGAAAGTCGCTGGGATACTCGAACGTCCACACCACTTTGCCAGTCGTGCTCTCCAAACACCTGAGACGCGCGTTGTCGCGCTGGCGATCGAATTGATAAAGCCGACCCGCGGAAATCGTGGGCATTCCATAGCCAGTGCCCAGCGAAAGTTGCCACACCAGCGGCGGCCCCTCGGCGGGCCACTCGGTGAGAATTCCGCGTTCGGTTGATTTGCTGTCACTGGTCGGGCCAAGAAACTGCGGCCAATCGCTGCCAGCCGGCTTCGCCCCAGCGGCTTGGGTGGACACGGCGGCGGCGTTCTTGGGGGGCTGTTGGGCGCACGCAGTACAGGCCAAAAAGCACGGCAAAAACACCCACGACACGAACCGACGCATTTCACGCACTCCAGGAACACGGATCAATATGCCCGGTCAAGGGCTGCCCCGCTCGGGGCCTGACAAACTATACTTGATGTCCTCACCAGGTGTCATGTACGGCCAGTCACCAGTTTCCGTGTTCCCCATGTTAATTGTCAATTCACGAATTCGCGTGCCGTTGTCGGAATTTCAATGGAGCTACGTTCGCAGTTCGGGTCCAGGCGGTCAGAATGTCAATAAAGTCAACAGCAAGGCCGTGCTGCGTTGGCCGATGAAGCAAAGTCCGTCTTTGCAGGTCGACGTGCGTGAGCGATTTCTAGCCAGGTATGGCAAGCGGCTGACGATCGACGGCGATCTCATCATCAGCAGTCAGCGCTATCGCGATCAGGGCCGCAACGTGGCCGACGCACTGGAAAAACTGAGTGCCATGCTGGCTGCGGTAGCCACCGCGCCGAAAAAGCGCCGGCCCACCAAGCCCTCGAAATCTTCCGTGGCGCGGCGGATCGCATCGAAGCAAGCCCATTCGCGCACCAAACAGCGGCGCCGTTCGCCCGCCGAGGAATGAATTGGCGAAAGGAATTTACAACGTCACTGGCCACACCCGGCCCAGGCTTGCTTACACGCGATAGGCAGCCAGCACGGCGTCGGCCATGCTATTGGTCTCGTCATCGTCATTGACCCAGAGCGCATCCAAACTGTGATGGATTCGCCGGGCCGCGGTCGTGAGGTAGTATCGTCCCGTTTGGAGCTCCAGCTTTCGAGCCGCGTCGAGTGGACCTTGGCCCAACATTCGGTCGAGTCGCCGCAGCACGCACGCGCCAACATACAGCTCATTAGCGCAATCGGCAATTCGGCCCAGGATATACTGTCGATCGAGAATCGATTCCTGATAGCGCCTGAGCACAGCTTCGACCTGGCCACCGAATGTGCCCACCAGCTTGCCCAGCCGCAACGCGTCGGGCTCGAGTTCCGGGTGGTGTACGTCGACCGATGGCGAGCTGAACATCGATTCGAGCTTGCGTCCGGCAAAGCCGCCGAGCTTTCCCAGATTGCTCAGCGGTTTCTTGGCCGCATCGAGCACGCTCTTCAACTCCAACCCGACGTCACGCATTCCGACTAAGGCCGTGAACACGCGCAAGACATCGTTGGCCCCCTCACCGATCATGTTGATCCGCGCGTCGCGCATCATCCGTTCGTACGGCTCATCGCTGAAATAGGCTTTGCCGCCGAAAATCTGGATCGTGTCGTTGATGATTCGCCAGAGCACGTCGGTTGAAAAAACTTTGAGCATCGCGGTTTCGAGCATGAAGTCCCCTTCGCCGGAGTCGATCAGCGCGGCCGTTTCGTACGTCGCCGATTCCATGGCGTAGGCACCGGCCTGCATGTAGGCCAATTTGTCTTTTACCAACTCGAAATTCGCCAAGGGCTGGCCGAACTGCACGCGAGAGAGGGCGTGTTTTGTCGCCCGTTCGATGCAAAACTTGGCCGCCCCGGTGCACGTGGCGCCAAACGTCGTGCGGCCAAAGTCGAGCACGGTCAATGCCACGCGCAAGCCCTTGCCCAACTCGCCGAGCACGTTTTCTTTTGGCACGAACATGTTGTTGAACGCCAATCGCGAAGTCGCCGTGCCTCGCACGCCGCACTTGGGCATCCGTTTTTCGACCACTTCGAAGCCTGGCATTTCGGGCGTTACCAGAAACGCCGTGATCTTCGTGTCTTTGCTGCCTGGGACCGGCGTGCGGGCCATCACAGTCAGGCCGTGGGCAATGCCGCCGTTGGTGATCCAACGCTTTTGGCCGTTGAGGATGAACCCCTTGCCATCGGGCGAAGGCGTCGCCATGGTTTGCACGTTGGCCGCGTCGCTACCGGCCTCGGGTTCGGTCAGCGCGAACGCACTGATCCACTCGCCAGTCGCCATCTTTGGCAGCGAATAGGCCTGCTGCTCGGGCGTTCCGAACAAGACCAAGGCGCGCGGCCCAATCGAATGGTGTGCGTTGACAAACAGCGCCGTGCCGCCGCAATGGCCACCCAACACTTCGAGCATTCTGCAATACGAAGTCTGATCGAAGCCGCCGCCGCCAAACTCGAGTGGCAAGCAAGCGCCCAACAAACCGAGTTTCCCCAAGCCGTCAATCACGCGTTGTGGAATCTCGGAATCGCGATCGATGGCCGCGGCATCGATGTGTTCCTGACAAAAGCGGCGCAGGTTGGCCACCATTTTCGATGCGCGCGGGTCGCGTTCAAGGTCCGGATAAGGGAGTAGTTTCTTGCCGAGGTACTGACCAAAAAACAGCCCCTTGGCGAAGCCGACTTCGTGCAGGCGATCGCCGAGCACTTCTTCCGCCTGGGCCATCTGCTGCTCGTGATCCATTTTCATTGCATGTACCTCTGAGCTGGAACGATCGGATTTGCCTGTGAACTTCTGACGCGAACCTGAAGAGCCGAATTATAGCGGTTCCCCGCCCAGAGAGGAGACCGCCCACAAATGGGCAAGCTGGTCAACGCCAGCACCCGGGAAACTGACCAAGGATTTCGAAACACCAGCGACTTTGCCGGCTGGGAAGGATTTGTGCCCGGCGGCTGTTAAACCTTGAGGGCCATGCCACGCAAAAGGAAAGTTACGGTTGTGCCGCATCCGATGAGTCTTCCAGCCTCGAAGGAGTGCTCCTCCGGAGTCCTCACAGAATCCTACCCCCAAATCCGCCTGCCGCCTGAGAAGGAAAAACGGTCATGAAATCCTTTTATTGTGCGCTTGTCCTGGTTGCCTGCTCGAGCACTTTGGCCGTTGCCGACGACTGCTCGAAGTGCGAGCACTGCGGATGCGCGGCTCAGTGCCAGAAGACTTGCCGCGTGATTTGCGAGACCAAGAAGGTGCCCAAGATCACCTATACCTGTGAGTGCGAGGAATTCTGCGTGCCGGGTCCTAGCACGAGGTGTCGTGATTGCGACGAATGCGGCCACAAGAAAATCACGTACACGCCGACGTGTGCCCAAGTCCGGACGCGGAAAAAGGTCGTCAAGCATGAGACCATGGAAGAGAAGCCGTCGTACCGCTGGGTGGTCGAAAACGTGTGTGACGCCTGCACCGACAAATGCACGGCCGAGAAGTCGCCGAAGCAGACCAAAGGCCCTTCGGAGCAGTCTGACCCGGGCGTCAAGCAAGTGAACTACGAAACGGCGATCCGTGAAGCTCAGAAGCGCACGACGCCCAAAGATGCGCCAACCGCTGCCAACGCGGGACTTACGTCGCAGCTTCGCCGCGTGTTGAAGCCCGTTTTTACCAAGGAATGAACCTCTCGCTCGGCCAAATTTGGCCGCAGTGCCGGCTGGCTCGGTCCGCATAGTGGCCCGTTGTGAGGTCCGCTTATATAATGGGGGTGTCGTCCCTGAGAGAGCGTTCCCCTACACATCGACCGTCCTCCTAGACAAAGACACTGTTGAGCGAGTCTTTTCCATGGCCAGGCGCCACGACATCGACCGTATTTTGCAGGAATGGGCCTACGAGCCCGGAGATATTAGCGCGCGCATCGTCCGTGCCGCCGACGGCCGCGAGGTCGTGCAAATGCGGGTCGAGATGGGTCTGCTGCAACTGGAGACCGAAGGCCGCCCCGACGGTCAGCGCCCGGGCGGCGCCGAGACGTATTTCGATTATCTCGTGGGTTTGGCGGCTGAGTCGGACGAGGATTTCGAGTTGACTTCCGAGCAGTGCACTGAAGCCGACCGGGAATTCATGCAATTCTATCATCGCCGCGTGTGCTGGCTGGCATTGCGAGAATTTCGCCGTGCCGCCGCCGATGCCGACCACACTCTGGGCTTCATGGACTTCGTACGCGACCATTCTCCCGACGAAGAATGGACGCTCTCGCACGAGCAGTACCGCCCGTTCGTGCTGTTCCAGCGCACGCAAGCTTCGACCTTGGCCACGCTGGAAGAAGCGGGCGCGGAAGAGGCGTTGCAGGAACTGAGCCGAGGGCTGCAGGCCTTTCGCGATCTGTTCACCGAATACGAAGCGGAAGACCAGTTCGACGAGGACGAGCTTGTGCAGCGGCTCATCGAGTTGCGAGATACGCTCCGCCAGCAATACGATCTCAAGCCCACTCTTTCGGAACAGTTGGCCGAGGCTGTGGCCGCCGAAGAATATGAATTGGCCGCCAAGTTGCGCGACGAGCTTTCGCGCAAACCCGGAAAAAGGGCCTAGGTTCAGCGTCCTTACGCCGTTTCGAGCGCCGCGATCAACGTGGCCACATAGTCGCCGACGTCTTTTAGCACTCTCTCCCGCGGTTTCACTTCGGCTTCGGCCATTCGACGCACCACCGCGGAACCCACGATCAGTCCGTCGGCCACGAGGGCCAGGTGCTTCACGTGCTCGGGCAGGCTGATTCCGAAGCCAATGCAGATCGGCAGCGGAGTCTGCTGGCGCAACCAGCCGACGTTGTCGACCAGGCTTTGCGGCAGTTGGGTCCGTTCGCCCGTGATGCCGGTCACCGACACATAATACAGGAATCCGGTCGAGCTTTCCGCGATTCGCAGGGCCCGCTCGCGTGGCGTGGTGGGAGTCACGAGCTGGACAAGGCTGAAATCGGCGGCGCGGCAGATCTTCGAGAGCTCGCCGGCCTCTTCGACCAGTAAGTCCGGCACGATCGCCCCGGCGACCCCTGCTTTTTGCGCGTCCTCGACGTAACGAGCCAAGCCGTGGCGATGGATGATCGCGTAGCTGACCATCGTCACGACTGGCGCCGCAAGCTGCGGGGTCACGCCCGAGAGCATTTCCAGAATCTGAGCGAGCTTGATCTTGTGGGCCAGCGCCCGGGTGTACGAAGCCTGAATGATCGGGCCATCGGCGATTGGATCGCTATAGGGAATGCCCACTTCGCACAAACTGCTCCCCCGCGCCACCAGCTCGCGCAGCATCGCCGCCGTAAACGCGACGTCCGGGTCGCCGGCTGTTATGAACGGCATCAGGGCCTTGCGCCGTTCGGCGCGGAGCTTGGAAAAAAGTTGGTCGATACGAGACAAAGCAGGTCCTCGAAGAAATCTGTGCGGGGGATTATTGTGCGTTGGGACTTTTATCAGGTTTTCGCGGCCGTCAGCCGGGCAATTTCGGCGGCGTCTTTATCGCCGCGGCCAGAGAGGCAGACGACGATCGTTTCTCTGGCCGAACGCGTTTTCGCCAGCTCCATGGCCTTGGCCACGGCGTGCGAACTTTCCAAAGCCGGCAGGATGCCTTCGGTCCGGGCCAGCGCGTGAAAGCCGGCCAGCGCGTCGTTGTCGCGACAGCAGGTGTACGTCACGCGGCCCGAATCTTTCCAATAGCTGTGCTCCGGTCCGACGCCCGGGTAATCGAGCCCGGCCGAAATCGAGTGGACGTCGCAGGTCTGCCCGTCTTCGTCCTGCATCACATAGCTATAGCTGCCATGCAGCACGCCCGGCTGCCCGTATGAAAGAGGCGAGGCGTGCTGGCCAGGCTGCGACGACCGTCCGCCCGCCTCGACGCCGATCAACTCGACCCCCTGCTGTTCCACGAACGGATAGAACATGCCGGCCGCGTTGCTGCCGCCGCCGACGCAGGCCACGACCAGGTTCGGCAGCCGGCCGATTTGCTTTTTCGATTGCTCGATGGTTTCGCTGCCGATGACCGACTGAAAGTCGCGCACGATGAGCGGAAACGGATGGGGGCCGACGACCGAGCCCAGAATGTAGTGCGTCGTTTCGACCGAATTCATCCAGTCGCGCATCGCCTCGTTGATCGCGTCGCGCAGCGTTCGCGAGCCACTGGTCACGGGCCGTACTTCGGCCCCCAGCAGTTGCATGCTGAACACGTTCGGCTGCTGCCGGCGAATGTCCTCTTCGCCCATGTAGACCACGCACTGCAAACCAAACCGGGCACAGGCCGTCGCCGTTGCCACGCCATGCTGGCCGGCCCCGGTTTCGGCGATCACGCGCTTCTTGCCCATCCGAATCGTCAAGAGCGCCTGCCCCAGCGTATTATTGATCTTGTGGGCGCCGGTATGATTCAAATCCTCGCGCTTCAGATAAATCTGCGCCCCGCCACACTCCTGGCTCAGCCGCCTTGCATGATAAAGCGGCGACGGGCGGCCGACATAGTTCTTCAACAGATCGTCCAGCTCCGCTTGAAACGCCGGATCGACGCGAGCCTTGGCATATTCGGCAGCCAATTCATCGAGCGCCCGAGTCAAAGTCTCGGGCACATACCGACCACCAAACGCGCCGAACCGCCCGGCAAGATCAGGAACATGACTACTAGCGGGCATCTGCAGGGTCTCAGTGGAAAACAGCGGTCGAGCCGCCCCCCTAAAAAAATTGAAAGGGGAAAGCGGCAAAAGACCCATTCTCCCAACGGCCGGTGACTAGAGCAAGGGCCGGAGATTCCAGGTGGTGCCTTTAAACCTGTGGTGGTCGGCGACCGGGCCAGATGAGCCAAAGGCCGATGACTGAGAAGGCCACGCAGACTAAGAGCAATGCTTTCGCAAGAAAATATGCTTCGGCCCTGAATGGCCCAGCGGTGAACAGGACTGGCGCGCAATCATACACCCAATAGGTCCACGGCACTAAAACTAGGGCAACCCCCAACAGCGTGCGGAACCAGCGGCTTTTTGGGGCGGAGGTCATGGGCTAGCTCTTGTGAGAGAACATCCATACGAGGAGTCCAGCCCCGCCGAGAACAACGAGTGCGAGAATCATTAACCCAACTCGCCCCAGCCCAAACATGATGGTTTCTTGTCCAAGCATTAGGATCTCTCTTGGCATATTGGCCGTCGCTCATTCGGGCATTGGTGGGGCTTGGTTTAGTGTGAACTTCAAAGGTTCGCCTTCCATACTAAGAGTCCGCGAAAAAATAACTTGAACAATTGATCTTGGCTCAAATGGTGCGATCTGCGATGAAGTGCGGATGCCGGCCGCGCAGATCATCGGGAGT
>JAYVCO010000288.1:0-7035 GCA_043749935.1 Planctomycetia bacterium | reverse complement strand
CGACCGACCGTGCTGCCAGCACTTGCATTACGTTGTTGCGCGTCGGGTTGGTGTTTCGAGGCAGAGCCGCGCTTTTCAACCAATGTGAAACAATGATTGGCCCTAGCTCTGTGCGGCCGTGGCTCCCTCTCGCGCTTCCGATTGCGTACAATTCAACACGTGGAGCCCTGTTTTTTTCATTGCTCACGCGATTGCCGCATGTCTCTTTTCGAAGCCAGCGAATCCGCCAACCGCCGCCGGGCGCAACCGTTGGCCGCGCGCATGCGCCCGGCCACGTTGGACGAATTTGTCGGACAACAGCATTTTTTGGGCGAGGGGAAGCTGCTGCGGCGATTGCTGGCGGCTGACCGCTTGGGGTCGGTGATCTTCTATGGCCCGCCCGGCACGGGCAAAACCACGTTGGCCCATTTGCTGGCCACGGCCAGCCGCAGCAAGTTCGTACAGCTCAGCGCGGTCACCAGCGGCGTGAAGGAGCTGCGCGAGGTGCTCGAGGCGGCCCGCGACAGACTTTCGGCCAGCGGCAACAAGACCCTGCTATTCATCGACGAGATTCATCGTTTCAACAAGGCGCAGCAAGACGTTCTCTTGCCCGACGTCGAAGATGGTGTCGTGACGCTGGTGGGGGCCACGACGCAGAACCCGTTTTTTGCCATCAACAGCGCGCTCGTCAGCCGCAGCCGGGTGTTTCAATTCGAGGCGCTCTCGAAGGAGGACATCACGACGCTCATTCGCCGCACGTTGGTCGATCGAGACCGCGGCCTGGGTCAATACGAGGCCCATTTGCACGAGGACGCACTGGAATTTCTGGCCGAAGTCAGCGATGGCGACGCGCGGCGCGCTTTGGGAGCGCTCGAGGTCGGGGTGCTCTCGACTACCGAGCGGCCCATCGAATTCACCCGGGCCTTGGCCGAGGAGTCGGTGCAGCGAAAAGCGATTGAATACGACCGGACGGGCGATGCCCACTACGATTCGATCAGTGCGCTGATCAAGAGCATGCGCGGTAGCGACCCAGACGCGGCCATCTATTGGCTGGCCCGGATGCTCGAAGCGGGCGAGGATGTGCGCTACCTCGCCCGGCGGATCGTGATCTTCGCCAGCGAGGACGTCGGCAATGCCGATCCGCACGCGCTGCCGCTGGCGATCGCGGCGATGCAAGCCTGCGAGTTCGTGGGGCTGCCGGAGTGCCAACTGAATCTCGCGCAAGCCGTGACGTATATGGCCTGCGCGCTCAAATCGAACGCGTCGACGCTGGCCGTGAGCGAAGCGAGGAAAGACGTGCGCGAAGGCCGCCTGCTGCCCGTGCCGGTCATCTTGCGCGACAGCCATTATCCGGCCGCCAAATCGCTAGGCCACGGTCAAGGCTATCAATATTCGCACGACAGTCCCGACGCCGTGAGCGCTCAGGATTATTTGGGCGTCGACCGCGAGTACTACCGTCCCGTCGACCGGGGGCTCGAGCGCGAACTGGCCGAACGGCTGAAAAGCATTCGCGCGAAGCTTCGCGAAGCGAAGAAGGCGAAGCCGGAGTCGAAGGGTTGAGCGGTCGTCGCACGACGGCCATGTGCAGGATCAAAACCAAGCGACCTGCCGCGCATTGTGCTTGACTTCGCCGGGTGGGGGGTTGATACTCGTCCCGGGGCATGGCTACAGAGTAGGGAAGGATCTGGTAATGATCCGCTACAATTCGTTCTTCGCGGTCGTGCTCGTCTGCGCGCTTTCCGCCGACGCACGAGCCGTCACGATGAGCTGGTCCCCAGTCGGCAATCCCGGCAATGCCAACGACCCGGCGACGGGCAACGGCAACTTGTTCGGTGGAGTTAGCTACAACTACAACATCGGCACGTACGACGTCACGAATAATCAATACGTCGAGTTCCTCAACGCCAAAGACCCGAATGGGACGAGCCCGCTCCAGCTATACAACAGTCACATGAGCAGCGCTTCGTTTGGCGGCATCAGCTTCAACAATCTCAATCCTGCCGGTAGCATGTACGGCGTGATTTCGGGTGACGGGAATCATCCGGTGAATTACGAGACCTGGTACTCGGCGATTCGCTTCGCCAATTGGCTGAACAACGGTCAAGGGAGCGGCGACACTGAAACGGGTGCCTACACGCTCTTGGGTGGCATGGCCTTTCCCGTCAACGGCTATCGCATCACGCGGAACGCTGGAGCGACTGTTTTTCTCCCCAGCGAAAACGAGTGGTACAAGGCAGCGTACAATAACCCAGGCGGCAGTACTTACAATCTTTACCCGACCAGCAGCAGCCTGACCCCGACCGCAAGCGGCCCGACCGCGACGCCGAATTCGGCGAACTACAACAACGCCGTTGGCAACCTGACCGATGTTGGCGCATACAGCGGAACGACGAGCCCTTACGGCGCGTTCGACATGGGCGGCAATGTTTTTCAATGGAACGAAACCTTGCTCAGCCTCGCGTTTCGGGAAGTGCGTGGCGGTTCGTTCGACAGCCCCAACACGTCCTCCTCGTCCGCGGGCTTCACCGCTCCGACAACCGAGCACAGCAATATCGGATTCCGCTTGGTAAATATTCCAGGAGGATTTATTGTCCCCGAGCCCTCTACCTTCGTCCTCGCCGCGTTCGGGTTCATCGGCTTAGCCGCGTGGGGTTGGCGGCGACTGAAACGATGATGGTTGGATGATAGCACTTGAAAAAGTGCCCTCGTAGCCGCATGCTGACCCGGCATTTCGCTTTCCCCCAGCTTAACAAGAGCCTGCCTCCCACTGGCTTTTTCTTGATCTGGCGTCGTCTCCCTCCTTTTCGTATGATCCGCCCCCGGAACACTAGGCCCATGTCGAGAAACCGCGCGGGGACCTTGAGGGTCGAGCGCAAACTCTAGCGTATGGGCGGCCGGTGTTTTGATCCTTTCATGTTTGAGTCTTGCTCGCGTTCGAGCTCTTCGCTTTTTCGTCAGGGAGGACGAACTTGTGAACACGCTGAAGCCGCTGTTGACTGTCGCCGTTCTGGCGGGCATAGGCTATGGAGTCTATATCCGCATCAACAGCGGAAACGACGCGCCTCCACCCGGCGTGGCCGAAGGCTGGGAAACCGCGCCGAAAGTCCAACTGCCCGAAACAGCTTCGCCAGCCGGCAGCACTCCTTGGGGACCTGGCCGAGGACCGAGCACGGGCGGAACCGCGCCGCCGTTCGGCGGATCGCGCGGAGGGCCATCGCACGCCAGCGAAGCGCCAGCGTTCACCAACAGCCCACCTGCCATGGCCCAGTCGCGACCGCCGGTCGCTGCCGATGCCGGCGGACCGCCGGCCAGATACAGCGATCCCGCGGACGCACAAGTCGCGCCGCCGGCCGAATACGTTCCGCAAAACGCGCCCCCATCCGGTGCTTACGGCATTCCGAATTCACAGGACCCCGCAGCGCAGCGCGGCCATGCGCCCGATCCTTCGATCGTGCCCGCCGAGGTTGAAGCCAGCGTGGCCGATCGCTACCGGACAAATCCTGCAACGGGCGGACAGGCACAAGGCGGACAGGCGCCCTCGGCCGACGGTTCAAGCTCCACCTTTTTTGCCAGCATGGATGCGGCCCAACGCGAGTTGGAAGCCGGCCAAATGGCCGCGGCCTTGCAACAGCTTTCGAGTTGGTATGACGATCCGCGACTCGCGCCGAACGATCAACAGCGACTCACGCAACTGCTGGATCAAGTGGCCGGCACGGTCATCTATTCAACGCAGCATTTGCTCGAGCCGCCTTACGAAGTGCAGCCGAACGAGCGTTTGGACGACATCGCCCAGCGCTACAACGTGCCCTGGCAACTACTGGCGAAGATCAACGGCATCGAAGATCCACAAAGCCTGCGGCCGGGCGAACGGCTGAAAGTGGTGCGCGGGCCGTTCAGCGCGGTGGTGAGCTTGGAGAAGCGACAGTTGACGCTGTTGCTCAACGGTTCGTATGCCGGACGGTTCGCGATCGGCATTGGCCAGGAGCACCCACCGCAGGAAGGCACCTTCGCGGTGTCCGACAAAGTGGTCAATCCGGTCTATCGCGGTCGCGATCGAGCGATTGGCGCCGACGACCAGAACAATCCGCTGGGCGAACGTTGGATCGGCCTGGGCAGTGAGCTGGCGATCCACGGCACGAACCGGCCCGAAGACATCGGCCGCACCGACCTGCCCGGCTCGATCAGCCTGAATCCGCGCGACGTCGAAGACGTCTACGACATTCTCAGCCTCGGATCGAAAGTGATCATCCGTCGCTAGAGTGCTCCTGCCGATAACGGCCGCGACTCTTTTGAGCCAAGACCGGGCGCACACCGTCCGCGTTCGGATCAACCGCCCGACTTGCTTTGCCCTTTCTAAGCCGCTGGCCAAGTGGTATAGGTTGAAGGGCATTAACATACTAACCCGAAGCGCAAGCGAGGGAAGTATGGCGAAGAGCCCTCGCTCGCGCTTCGGGTTGGTATTTTGGCGTTGAGCCTTGGCGTAGCCAGGATCCGGTTGGTTTTCTTGTGTGTGAGGTAAGCATCCGTGTTCGACAAGCAAGCGCTGATTGCGTTGGTGCGGGAAAAAGCCTTGAAGTTCGGCTCATTCACGCTGGCCTCCGGCAAGCAAGCCAGCTATTACCTCGATGGCAAGCAAGTGACGCTCGACTCGTTTGGCGCCAAACTGGTCGCTGAAGGGATTTTGGATCTTCTGCCCACGCCGTTGCCAAAGGCGGTCGGCGGAATGGCGATCGGGGCCGATCCGATCACTGGCGCCGTAATCACGATGGCCGGCCAACGCGGGTTGGCGCTCAAAGGCGTCTTGGTGCGCAAGGAAGCCAAGTCGCATGGCACGCAGAAATATATCGAAGGACCGGTCAGCCCGGGCGATACGATCGTGATTCTAGAAGACGTGGTGACGACGGGTGGGTCTTCGCTGATGGCGATCGAGCGCGTCGAGGCCTTTGGGCTGAAAGTCACGGGCGTGATCGCGATTATCGACCGTATGGAAGGGGGCGCCGAAGCCTTCACGTCCAAGGGCTACAAGTTCGCCAGCTTGCTGACCATTCGAGACTTTGGCATAGAACCCCCGAAATAAGATCGACTCGCTGAAGCAATGGCGAGCCGCTAGAATCATTTTTGCTTCCGCAGCTCTCAGGGAGGAGACCTGTCGCACGATGGAAACCTCGCTGCACCGCGATCTTAAAAAGCTCTACGCGGGCGACACGGCACAAACCGAAGTCGTGCTCGACAAGTTTCGCATCGACGCGGTTTGCGGCGAGTTGTTGATCGAGATTCAACATGGCTCGCTCTCGGCCATTCGCGACAAGATCCGCCGTCTGCTGTTGAGCCACCAGGTGCTGGTAGTCAAGCCGATCGTCGCGCGCAAGACGCTGATCAAGCAACAATCGGCGGAAGGCAAAGTCTTGTCGCGCCGCATGAGCCCCAAGCGGGGCACGCTATTAGATATTTTCGAGGAGCTGGTGTATTTCACGCGAGTCTTCCCGCACCCCGGCTTGACGTTGGAAATCGTACTGGTCGAAGTCGAGGAGTGGCGCTATCCTGGCCACGGTCGCCGGCGGCGCTGGCGACGCAACGACCAGGTGGTCGCCGATCAAAAACTCCTCTCGGTGGGCCAGAGCATTCGATTGCGTGACGCGGCCGACTTGATGCGGCTTCTGCCGGAAGGCTTGCCCAAGCAGTTTCACACCGGGCACCTCGCCGAGCAACTTGGCATCCGCCGAACCTTGGCCCAACGGATCGCGTATTGCCTGCGCGAGATGAAAACAGTCGAACAGGTCGGCAAACAGGGCAATTCGCTGCTCTATCAGCTTGCGAAACCCAAGCGCCGGCGGCGCAAACGCGAAGCGGCGTAAAAAACTGCGCTGCTTTTCACCGCAAATCCGGCCACTGGGTTCGTTCGATCGAAGCCGCTAGAATGCTCTAGCGATTTGGTTTGGGATGGATCGTGCCAAGTGCTCCAGGACCCTTGGCGCCTGGCCCCCGATGGATGCGAGGATTGCGATGAGTGCGCCACCGTTTGTTCATTTGCACTGCCACAGCCATTTCAGCTTGTTGGATGGCGCGAGCCCCATTCAGGGGCTGGTTGATCGAGCCAAGGCCCTGGGTATGACGGGGCTGGCGCTGACCGATCACGGTAATCTGTACGGCGCGCTCGATTTCTACAAGAAAGCCCACGCCGTCGGCATCAATCCGATCATTGGCTACGAGGCCTATATCGCCCCGGGCAGCAGATTCCAAAAAGATGCGCCGGGAGGCATGAAGGAAGCGAGTTATCATCTGACGCTGTTGGCCCAGAACAAAACTGGATTCAAGAATCTGGTCAAAATGGCCTCGCGGGCTTTTCTCGAAGGCTTTTATTTCAAACCGCGGATCGACAAGGAACTGCTCGAAGCCCATAGCGAGGGAATTATCTGCCTGAGCGGTTGCGTGTCGGGCGAGTTCAGCCGCACGATCTTGCAGCAGCACGGCGACCTGCCCGACCTGAAGCAGGCGATGGACATCGCCGGTTGGTTCCACAAGGTTTTTGGCGACCGCTATTTCATTGAAATCCAAAACAACGGGCTGGAAATTCAACGGCTCGCCTTGGAAGGGGCGGTCGAAGTCGCCAAGCGGATGGGCATTCCGCTGGTGGCCACGAGCGATGCACACTATGTCAACCGCGACGATGCCGAAGCGCAAGACGTGTTGCTGTGCATCAACACCGGCAAGTTTCGCACCGACAAGCAGCGCATGCGCATGGAAGGGGACCAGTTTTTTCTGCGCAGCGGCGATGAAATGCATGCCGCCCTGATGGGCCACGAAGATGCACTCGCGCAAAGCCAACGGATCGCCGACAGCGTGGACATCCAGTTGGATCTCGGACAGCGGCACTTTCCCACTTTCAAATTGCCGCCGCAAAAAACCGCGCAGGATTTCCTCTACGAGCTGTGCCTGCAAGGTCTGAAGGAGCGCTATGCCGAGGATCCCGAGCGGATGATCGACGGCGAATTGGCTCCGGCGGTCACGGAGCGGCTCGACTATGAGCTCTCAGTGATCAACAAGCTCGGCTTTCCG
>JAYVCO010000287.1:0-4285 GCA_043749935.1 Planctomycetia bacterium | reverse complement strand
TCCCGAGGAATTTCACCGTCGACAGCAGGCGGGCGAGTTTCTGGAATCTTACGAGGTTTTCGGCCGCGGATACTGGTACGGGACGCTCTTAAGTGCGGTGTCCCCTAGCCTTGCGACCGGTAAGTCGATAGTCTTAGAGGTTGACGTGCAAGGGGCCATGGCCATCGTCGAGCGCTATCCCGACTCGATTACGATCTTCGTGCATCCCAGTTCTCTGGACGAACTGGAGCGGCGATTGCGAGGCCGGGGCACGGAAAGCGAAGAGTCAATCGGGCGGCGGCTGGAAGTCGCCCGCCGCGAGTTGGCTTGTGCCAACCGCTATCAATACCAAGTGCTCAACGACGACGTGGACCGAGCCGTCCAAGAGATTTGCGAAATCATTCGTACTCCCGAGGTGTGAAACTATGCTCGATGAGCTGCGTGAAGAAGCGATTGTCAACAAGGTTGGTGGCCGTTTCAAACTGTCCACATTGATCCAGAAACGCCTGGTGGCGCTGAACGCCGGCAGCCGGCCGCTGGTCGATCTCAAAACCGACAATAAGCTCGAGATCGTGATTCAAGAGATCATCCAGGACAAAATCTATCTCGATTCGTCGGCTCAACTAAAGGTCACCGGCGACGTTGCCGGCGGCGGGCCCCCGGAGCTGGACCTGGCCAATCTATGATCGGGCGAGAGATCATCGTTGGCGTCAGTGGCGGCATCGCGGCCTATAAAACCGCCGCACTCGTCAGCCAATTGGTGCAAGCCGGAGCGGGCGTGTCGGTCGTCATGACGGCCGCCGCCCGAGAGTTCATCGGCCCAGCCACGTTTGCGGCCCTTACCGGTCGGCCAGTGCTCGAACGCGTTTTCGACGAATCGCGCCACCCGCTGGGCGCGCATATCGAGTTGGCTCAGCGTGGCGAGTTGCTGTGCATCGCGCCGGCCACGGCCAATGTGATGGCCAAGGCGGCCCAGGGCATGGCCGATGATTTGCTCAGCACGCTCGTGTTGAGTTTCACAGGTCCGGTGCTGTTGGCTCCCGCCATGAACTGCGAAATGTGGGCCAAGCCTGCCGTACAGCGCAACGTTGCGCAGTTGCGCCACGATGGCACGCATTTTGTCGATCCCGAAGAGGGCTGGCTAAGTTGCCGGCAACGCGGGATCGGACGGATGGCCCCTCCAGAAAAAATCCTCGCGGCCATCGCCCAGCTCCTCGAGTGGCCCAAGACTGCGTGAATCGTGGAGTGCGGCCGTCTATAATCGATCGTTGCGTAACAACAGTCACGTCGTCAGGTAACTTCCAAATCGCGTTTTCCGGGATCGTTTGGAGCGGCGGATCGTCCCTTTGGCTCGTATCCTGATCACGTCTGGTCCGACCCGGCAATACATCGATCCGGTGCGCTATCTGACCAACGCTTCCAGCGGCCGGATGGGCAAAGCCCTGGCCGAAGCCGCGCTTGAACTCGGGCACGCGGTCACGATCGTCAGCGGGCCGGTCGACGTGACGTATCCGGCCGGCGCGGAAGTCATTCCGGTCGTATCTACCGAGGAGATGTTGGCCGCCAGCCGGGCCGTATTCAACGACTGCGACGGGATGATCGGGGTCGCGGCGCCCAGCGACTACCGGCCCGTCAAAGTGGCTCCGAACAAAATTGCCAAGACCGGCGAGCCGTTGATGCTGCAACTGGTCGAGACAGATGACGTCGTGGCCACGCTCGGCGCGACCAAGACCCGGCAATGGCTCGTGGGCTTCGCGTTGGAAACCGAAGACCACCGACTTCGCGCGCTAGCGAAACTGGAAAAGAAGCATTGCGACCTGATGGTGCTCAACGGTCCCGAGGCGATGCACTCGCTCAACAATAGCGTCGAAATCATGAATCGCGAGGGCCAGGTCATCGAAGTCATCGCGGGGCCCAAGGAAGACGTGGCCCGCGCCATCTTCGCCGTGATCGAACGGCGATTGATTCAACGTCGCGCCTGATGGCGACGGCTCTGCCAACCTTACTCCGGCTTGCCGACCGGCAACGGCACGTTGCGAAACACCAATTCCACATCGCGCCGCGCGCGGATTCGTGGGTAGTGGAGTTTGAGAGATTTGGGTGTGCTCTGGGCCGACTCTCCGTTGTACGTGAGCTTCACCTGCACTGCGCCGTCGCTTAACGCGTGCGATTGGCTTTGCAGCCGATAGGCCCTGCCTTCGGCGTCGAACAGCTCGGCTTCGTATTCCTGGAAAATCACGTCGTGCGGCTCGGGCATGGCCAGATCTCGTACCACGCTGAGCGAAACGAGGCACTTGCCCGCCGGTTGCTGCTCGACGGAGTCGACCGTTACGGCCAGATCGTCTTGCGAATACCGTTTGCCCGGTGCCAAATCGGCGAGCACCAAGATTGCAGGCTCACCAACCGCGATCAGCCCCCATTTGATGGTGAATGTCTCGAGCGATTTGGCCGAAACGGGCACGGGGTTCAATTTCAGGCTGGCCGTTACTTCGCGCAAGCCGCGCGCCGTGGCATTCCAGCCGCTACCCGACGGCTGCGCGGCGGAAATGACCACCTGGTTGTCCGTCACGCCTTCGACCAACTGCGGTTGGGTCGCGTAGCCGACCATTCGGAAGCGGTCTTCCCAATGAAATCGCAAATTGATTTGAAAACTGTGTGTAAGCTCAGCTTTTTGCTCTTCATAGTTGATCTCCTCGATAAAGACGCGCCGCGCGCCGATGATTTGCGCTCGCACGGGTCCGCCGTAAGCACGGGGATATTTACCCGCCGCGCCCGCGCTGATCACGATGCCGGGCGTGTGCATGTCGTAATGCGGTCGGATGCGATTGCCAGTTCGCTGGCAGATATCATCGAGGACTTCCCAATAGCCCGCCCCAGAGTAATTCAAATCGAGTGTTTTTTCGGCGAAGTTACCATAGGGGTCGCCAACGTGAATGTGGTTGCCCGTTCGAGTCGCCAGGGCCGCGAGAATCTTCGACGCGGGCTCATTATCGGCATGATAATTCACGCGAGCCGGCGCCCAGAGATCTTCCAGTGCCAGCCGCTCGAGCAGACGCCTGGCACGCAGGCGTACTTCGACGTCGGGGTCTGAAAGGGCCCGCTCCAGGGACTCGCGGCTTTCGCGCCCCAGGGCGGCCAACTCCTCGTCGGCCTGCTGACGTTTGGAATAGTCCGACGCGCCAAGTTCGCGGATCAACCGGGCCACGCGGATCTCGCCCCGTTCCGGCGGGGCGGCTGGCGATGCTGCTGTCCACGCGATCGAGATCAAGCTCGACATGCCGACAATGCGGCAGACCCGCAGAGAAATCCAATCCATGGACCACCTCCGGCGTCACGTGTTTCCGTCTGCCCAAGCCATGGCATCCTGCCGTGGGTTCCCGCAAGGGCATGGGCAACGGCCCGCGCGGCGTGTAAATTGGCTGCAAAGCGCACGGGCATTATCGCAAAACGTGCCAACCCTAGGAGAACTTTCGGTCGCGGTCAATCCCGAATGCGCGGCCAGGTGATGTCACGATGCAGCCAGTATCTCGAGGAAGCATTGATTGCTTAAGCGTGGGCATTCTCGTGGCGGACCACCTCTGCGATCCGATCGATAAACTACCCGGTGCTGGTGAGCTGGTGATTTCGCCCCGCCTGCCCTTGAGCATCGGCGGTTGCGCCTCGAATGTGGCCGTCGACTTGACCCGCCTGGGAGTGCAAGCGGGTGTCGTGGGCTGCGTCGGGCAGGACTATTTTGGGCGTTTCATCATAGATACGTTGGCGGCGGCCGGGATCGACGTGCGCGACATTCGTCAACTGACTGATGTCGAAACTTCCGGGACGCTAATCATCAACGTCCGCGGCGAAGATCGCCGCTTCATTCACGCTCCCGGCGCCAATGCCCATCTGCAAGTTTCCGATATTCCCTGGGATCGAGTCCGCGCGGCCAAGGTGCTCTACGTGGGGGGCTATTTGTTGATGCCAGCTTTGGAAGGCGAGCCGCTGGCATCCTTGTTTCGCCAGGCCCGCGCCGAGGGGGTAAAAACCGTGCTCGACATCGTGATGCCCCATGCAGCCGACCATTGGCACAAACTCGAGAGCGTACTGGCCGAAACCGACGTCTTTCTGCCCAACTCCGACGAGGCGGCCGTGCTGACCGGTACGACGGACCCCGTGCGTCAAGCCGAGCGGTTCGCCGCGGCGGGCGCCGGAGCTGTCGTGATTACTTGTGGCGGCGAGGGCAGCGTTGTGATCTCGGGCAACCAGCGGATGCGCGCTGGGGGCCATGCCGTGGACTACAAGGGAGGCACCGGCGCGGGCGACGCCT